>JALYOY010000054.1 GCA_030856655.1 Pseudomonadota bacterium
CTTCTCTAAGTGCATCGGGGCTGGTGAGGGTGTGCAATTGCAAGATGGCCTGGCTTAGATATTGGTTCTTTCCAGTCAGGTTTTTTTCCAGTTGCTTCATCTGCTCTTTAAGCTCAAAACGCAACAGCTCCCATACGCCCCCATGCATGCCCGCTTGCGCGGCGTCGCGCGTATCGAACAGGCGGATAGCCACTTTATCCTCCAACTGGACCAGGGCCGGATAACCGGTCAGTTTTTTGCCGCCACGGGTAAAGGCAATTTCTTCTGGCAGATCGCCAAAGTCCCAGTGTTTCACATCGTCGCGCTCGATCTGGTTGCGTTCGCCCGAATCTGGCTGGGAGAATGTGAGTTGCGCCGCCCGACCAAGCTGCGCCTTGAGTTGCGGGAAATCACGGCTCATTGCCAACTCTTGCCCCGCATCGTCGATTATTTTGTAATTCATCCGCAGGTGCGGCGGGGGCGTTTCATCCTGCAGGGCAATTGACGAAACGGCAGCGCCGGTTTTCTCCCGGATAAACCCGGACAATGCCTCGGTTAGAGGCATGAGCCAAGATTCAGCTTTTCCCGTCTGCTGCCCAGCTAACTCAATTACTTCCCCATCCCGGCTTTCCAGAAACTGCGTCACAAACTCTGGTATCGGGACTACATAGCGGCGTATCTGCTTGGGTAGCGCCTTCAGATACCACGTTATCTTCTCGCGGATGAACCCCGGAACCAGACTGTCGAATTGTGCTGCGTCAAGCTTGTTGAGCAGCGCCAACGGCACGGTAACGGTGACCCCATCCAGCAGGTGTCCGGGATCGAAGCGATACGTCAGCGGCAGGCTGGTAGTATCCAAGGTTATGCTGTCGGGAAACCGCTCCGCCGTGATGTTAGCCGCCTCGTGGCGCATCAGGTATTCCCTGGTGAGATACAGAAGGCGCGGGTTTTCCCGTTCCGCCTGTCGGCGCCATTTCTCGAAGGCGGCGCCAGTGCAGATGCCCTCAGGGATAATGGCATCGTAAAAGGCAAAAATTTCCGCTTCGTTCACCAGCACATCCGGGCGGCGGGCTTTGTGTTCCAGCGCGGCGACAGTGGCAATGAGTTTGCGATTGTGCTCGAAAAATGGTGCCTGGGTCTCATATTCGCCCGCCGCGAGCGCCGAGCGTATGAACATTTCGCGCGCTTCTTTCGGGTTGATCGCACCGTAATAAACCCGCCGCTTCGGCATTACTGTAAGGCCATAAAGCGTTACCCGCTCGAAGGCCGATACCTGTGCCGGCTTCTTCTCCCAGTGTGGATCGAAGTAATGCTTTTTGCACAGTCCGCCCGCAACCTTTTCCACCCAAAGCGGGTCGATCTTCGCCACGCAACGTCCGTACAACTTTGTTGTCTCGGTCAATTCCGCAGCCACCACCCATTTGGACGAGGATTTGGATTTGGCCTTCTTGAGCACCGAGCCGGGGAAAATCGAAAACTTGATCCCGCGCGCTCCCAGGTATTCGCCGTCCTCTTCGGCCTTGAAGCCGATATTGCCTAGCAACCCGGCCAGAAGCGCACGATGAATTTCATCGTAACCGGCGGGAATCTGATTGGGTCTCAGCCCTGTTTCCATCACCAGCGCGTGCAACTGGCCATGGATTTCACGCCATTCGCGCATTCTGCGATGAGACAGAAAATTTTCCTGGCATTCCACCATCAGCTTGCGGTTGGATTTCTTATGCTTCAATAATTCGTCGAAGAAATCCCAAAGCCTTAGGTAGCCCAGAAAATCGGAGCGCTCATCCTGAAAGCGCTGATGCGTTCTGTCCGCCGCTTCCCGCCGCTCGAACGGACGATCACGCGGGTCCTGCACACTTAAAGCGGAAGCGATGATAAGCATTTCGCTCAGGCAGTTCTCATCCTTCGCGGCCAGTATCATGCGCGCAATTTTCGGGTCGATCGGAAACTTCGCCAGCCGCCAGCCAATGCTGGTCAGTTCCTTATTATTGTCCCCCGTGTCATCCACCGCACCGAGTTCCGCCAGTAGCTGGTAACCGTCCGCAATCATGCGCGGCGGAGGCGGTTCAAGGAATGGGAAATTTTCCACCTCGCCGATCTTGAGAGACTTCATGCGCAAAATCACGGCTGCCAGCGATGAGCGCAGGATTTCCGGGTCGGTAAATTCCGCGCGAGCGAGATAATCCTCTTCCGCATAGAGCCTGATGCAGACGCCGCTCATCACCCGCCCGCAACGCCCCGCCCGCTGATTGGCGGACGCGCGAGAAATCTTTTCCACCTGCAACTGTTCCACCTTGTTGCGGTAACTGTACCGGTTGAGGCGCGCCAACCCCGTATCGATCACGTAACGAATGCCGGGCACGGTGAGGGACGTCTCCGCCACATTGGTAGCGAGCACAATACGTCTTACGTTACTGTCCGGTTTGAACACGCGCTCCTGTTCCGCGTATGACAGGCGCGCGAATAGCGGCAGAATCTCAACGCCTGAACCTCCACTGTGGCCCCCATGGAGGCCGGGTCTGAGCCGGTCGAACGCATGCTTGCGCAATAACTCGGCGGTCTCCCGAATCTCCCGCTCGCCGGGAAGAAAGATGAGTATGTCACCCATGCCGGAGCGGGTCGTCTCGTCCACCGTGTCGAGGATGGCTTGCTCGAGATCGCCTTCTTCCGTGTCTTCATCTCTTCCTTTTTGATTCGGGCCAACAGCGTGGTAACGCACTTCCACCGGATACATTCGACCTGACACTTCGATCACCGGCGCATTGTTGAAATGCGCCGAAAAGCGCTGGGCATTAATTGTGGCGGAAGTGACGATAAGCTTCAGCTCCGGCCGCCTGGGCAGCAATTGCTTTAGGTAGCCAAGCAGGAAATCGATGTTGAGGCTGCGCTCATGCGCCTCATCGATAATGATCGTATCGTAGGCGAGGAGAGAAGGGTCGCCCTGGGTTTCGGCCAGCAGGATACCGTCCGTCATGAGCTTGACATAAGTCTCCGATCCCACCTTGTCCGAAAAACGCACCTTGTAGCCCACCGCGTGTCCCAGCGGACTGTTGAGTTCCGAAGCAATCCGCGTCGCCACCGTGCGCGCCGCGATGCGCCGCGGCTGCGTATGTCCGATCATCCCCGCCACCCCGCGCCCCAGTTCGAGACAGATTTTTGGCAATTGCGTAGTCTTGCCCGAGCCGGTCTCGCCGCACACGATCACCACCTGATTTTCCCGAATCGCGCGCATTATGTCGGCACGCCGCGCGACTACAGGCAAGTCTTCCGCATAAACAGGCTTCGGCAGATTGGCCAAGCGCGACGCGGCCTCAATGGCAGCAATAGGAGCAATGGCAGGCGATTTCCTCATCAGGTCGCTTTCCAAAAAAGATTCGTATTTTAGCGCAGAAGGACGAGGGCAGACGCAGTCCAGATTCCACATTTACAGGAGGGAAGCAGCTGCCATCGTCATCGAACGCTATAAGTGATCTTTCAATTTGGAACAGCTTTAATTACTATTAGGCTCGGCAGGGTCGCGCAGGATCGATAAGGACCTTGATCAACGCCTCGGCAAGTTGCCAAAGTTGCCCTATACTCAAGTGCAATGGTGCCGGCAAAGGTTAAAAGATCAGCCCGCGCTGGGGTACTGCACGATGGGCTACCGCTACCGAAGCACGCTCTATGACGGTTTCTTTTTACAATTGCTATTTATCCTGCGTTAGCAAGGGAAGTGGAACATGCGAGTTACCATTCAATTTATCCAGCCGGACAAAAAACTCGCTATCCTCACAAAACTGCTGGACATCATTCAAGGTATCGGCAATCTGCGGCAGCACATCCTGGCTCATGGGATATTGCTTGAAAAGCTGAGTATAGGCGATGTAGAAACATTAAAAAAAGCGCTAACAAAACTGGATTATTCCAGCTACACGGCCACAGCCAATTCCCTTCGCCTTCTCATTGCTGATGGCGAACTGCGCAATCTTTTCAGACTTGTCATACCGCTTCCTGGCAGACGGAACGATTTCTCGGGAATATTCTGGGAGCGAGGTTTTACCCTCGAAAACCTCAAGCCAAACCAGGCCAACGACCTGAGGCAGCGGCTGGAAACCATCGCCACCCTCAGCATTAATCCGGATATTCCCCAGACACATATCTATACCGTCAGCGGCCAGGTCAACAAGGCGGACGGGACCCCCCTCAGTACCGTCGGGTTTACCGTTCGTATCTTCGATGCGCTATCGGCGGACAATCTTATCCCTCGCGGCAGTCCCGTTGCGCTTCAGACCAATGGAGCCTATCGGATCGATTACGTCTGGCAATCCGATGGCAGAAAAGGTCCCGATCTGCTCGTTCGTGTTTTCGATCCGCAAGGCAAGGTCATAGCCGAAGCCGGCAAACTTTCAGCCGCAATGCAGGAATTCATCGAGATTGCGGCCGAGGATTTTATGCTCAAAACCTATACCCTTACAGGAACGGTTATAAATCAAGCAACAGGCACGTCTCTGCCCAATTTACATATCGAAGCCTTATTTCGGATCAATAAACAGCAACTGACCCGCTCCGGCAAGACGAACAGCAAAGGTATCGTTTTCCTCCCGGTTGATGAGTCTTTTTTCAGCATCGGACAAAGCGTGGAAGCTCTCTTCCAGCTCCATTGGGATGATCAAGTTCTTACTGCCGATACCATCATTGCAAATCTGCTGCCAGGAAACCAGGAAGTGGAAATCCTCGTTACCTTGCCTGAACCGGCAGGAGAGTGGCGCATCGTGCGGGGCGCCATCCGCCGTGTAGATGGCGCCCCGCTTTCCGGCGCGGTCGTGCGCGCCTTTGACCGGGACATGCGGGCAGAGACGTTACTAGGGCAAACGATTGCGGATACAATCGGAATTTACGAAATTTCCTACAACACCGGGCAGTTCCGGCAGGTAGAAAAGGTGCGAGCTGATCTGTTCATCCGCGTCTTCGAACCGCAAGGAAAGGAGGAGGGGGAACGGGAAGGGGAAGGGGAAAAGGAACTGGAGGGTGGCGAGATCGCGGTATCGGATATCGTATTCAACGCTGCGCAAGAGCAGATCATCGACCTGGAGGTTGAGTCGGAAAAATTTCGTGGGCCGTCCGAATACGAGTGGTATCTTGCCGAGCTGGAACCGCTCATTGAGAGCGTACTGGTTCATGAATTAACCGACGAGGATTTGCTTTTTCTTAACGGCAAGACAACTATTCCGCTCGAACAACTCAGTTACTTGCGTCTGGATGCGCAGTGGTCGCTCCAGCACACGCTCGCACCTGCGGTCTTCTACGGTCTTTTTCGTCAAGGGCTGCCGGCAGATCTGCCCCAGTTATCGAGCAAGAAGCCATCATGTTTGCAAGAAGCACTCCACGCATCAGTGGCGCACAATATTGTCCCAACGGCGATCGCTACACAAATCGATCAGGTGATGAAGCAGCTTCTATCCTTGGCCGGTCCAACGGCTTTTGAGCTGGATGTGCGTGCCAGTTAACCTGTGTTCCTGTGTATTGGCGATACTGCTAAAACCGACCGTCGATTCAGTTCGCTAGCAGCCTGCCGGACTTAAAGAATCGAAGTAAATAGTAACTGGACGAGGACAGACCGTGAGGATCTTGAAGGGGCCAAGCTGTCCTGGGCCGAAAAAAAGGCGAAATATGGATCGGCCAGACGTCAACCCGACAGGCTGCTAGCATTTTGTTGGCTAAGGTCTATAGTGATATAGACTTATTCGCGAAGAATTTCTATATATCATGATCAGAAATCCTCGAACCAAACGATTCTTATCTGTCACACTGCTAATTCTAGGTGGTGTGCTGATGTTTCTGGCACCTGAAAATATCTGGATCGGCGCGATTCTTTTCGTCCTCGGTATTGCTGTGGAAATAGCAGGTCTGGTGCTCGGGCATCGTAAATAGCGAAAATTCCAACAGCGCAGTGGAAGTATTGAATGCTGTGCGTGGCTGGTCGTTGTATGAAATGGATTGAAACCGCCCATCGTGTGTGCCTCGATCAGGATCGGTTTATACTTGAGTATATACGTCAGGCAAAAAAAACCCGAAGGCGACTAGCGGCTTCGGGTTTATAGTTTCCACTTACAAAGGAGAGGATTACTCATTCAACAACACATATGATAAGCCAGCCAGAAATAAAGTCAAGTATTTACCCTAGCGCATAACACCCACATCTTCAAAAATCAGATTCAGGCCCCAATTTAGAAGTTGTGGGCTTTGATCGGCAGTTTCGATCCTCATATTGACGTGATCCGCATATTTATGCCATTTGGCACCATCAAACAAAAGAACCATAATATCCGCCAACGGTCCAATGTTGATAACTATCAGAAGGAACAAGAGGAGCTGATGCAAGGAGGGGTTATGAACCGACGCACCGTACTGCAGAGTCTCGCTACACTGGCCGCGCTGCCACTGATTTCGGCATGCTCCCGCAGCAAAACAGCCGCAAACAGTCCAGGCGCGGTCACGGTTAAACCCCTGAACAAGCCGCACGAGGAATGGCGTGGTCTGGTTTCGCCTCCAGCATACCGTGTGCTATTCGAAGAGGATACCGAACCTCCGGGCAGCAGCGCCCTGAATCGTGAAGACCGAAAAGGCACCTACCTTTGCGCCGCTTGCTACCTGCCGGTATTTAATAGTGCCGATAAATACGAAAGCGGCACAGGATGGCCCAGTTTTACGCAACCCATTGCAGGGCACGTTGGTACCAAGCAGGATTTCAAAATGATCTTGCCGCGCACCGAATATCACTGCGCACGCTGCGGCGGCCATCAGGGCCATGTATTCAACGATGGGCCGCTTCCTCGTGGTGAACGCTGGTGCAATAATGGCCTCGCGCTTCGATTTGTGGCAAAGAACCAGGAGTTGCCGGCACTCAGAGGCTAACCATCTGCTGATGGCCGGCCACACGGGACCCGATTATCTATATTGTACAAAATGGCTCGTCATACCCTTTCCCATACCCATGCCCATCACTATATTTGCCGGGCGTCCAGCGACATAACGGCATCGTTGGGGGCGCTGCTGGCAGCGTTGTTGATAATGACGTTGGCCGCATGCGGGCAGCCGGACGCGCGCAGCACAGCTGCCAACTCCGCCGGATCGTCTTCTTCTCCGGGTTCCGATAGTATCGCCACCTTCGCCGGGGGCTGTTTCTGGTGCACTGAAGCCGATTTCGACAAGGTGCCAGGCGTGATATCCACTACCTCCGGATATATTGGCGGCACGACGGTCAACCCAACCTACAAACAGGTATCCGCCGGCAAAACAGGTCATATAGAAGCGGTACAGGTGCGGTTTGATCCTGCAAAGACCAATTTTGCCAAGCTGCTGGCCGCGTTCTGGCCGACGATCGATCCGCTCACGCCCAACCGGCAATTCTGCGATGATGGGCCGCAATATCGCAGTGCGGTCTTCTATCACGGTGCCGATCAGCAGCGGCAAACCGAAGCATCCAAGGCTGAGCTTGCAGCCTCTGGCCGTTTTACGCAGCCAATCGTGACGGAGATATTGCCCGCTACGAAGTTTTATCCGGCGGAGGAATACCATCAGGACTACTATATCAAGAACCCTATCCGCTACTCCTACTATCGCAGCAACTGCGGCCGCGATGCTCGCCTGGCCGAAATGTGGCGGATCTCGCCATAATGCGCAGCATATATTATGTCTTAGTAATTTAGCGGACGACCTAACGTCAATTGCGAGCGGTTTTGAAGTGACCTGAAGTTGGTTCATTCCCCCGCTTCCCTTGGTCTTGATTACCCGGTGCCGGATTATTTGGCCTTTGGATCCCTGGTTATTGGATCTTTGACTTTGGGAGACTTGGGATTCAATTCTTTGGCTGTTTCCTGGCTGGTGTTTGAATCTTTGGGAGTATCGTATCTGGCCTTCAAGTCATTGCTTATGGCGGTATAACTGCGGTATTCGTTTTGCATCTGAGATTGCAATTGCGCATATTGATGGCTGGTGGACGTACGCGCGCTTTCCAATTGACGTAATTTGTCTTCCAGAAGACGCCGGTTGTGGGAATTGTTTTTAGCATCAGCCGTCTTGGCTGCTAACGCGACCTCTTGAATCTTTTGGTTCAATTGCTTGAATAACTGAGCCATGGTATTGGCGGCGGTGGTATAGCGCCGATAATGTAGTTCCATAGTCTCGAAGTCTGTCAGGGGTTCGCCGGAACGGGAAGGCAGCGCTGGCGCATCGCTTGCCAGCGAGGTCTGTTCTTCTGCAAGAGCGCTGGAAAAGCAAACGCTCCATATTAACGGCGCCATCGCCATCAAGCCAAAGTATCGAGCCGGAAAGCGTCTGAGAGTGTAAGCCATGGTTGAGCTCCTGTAGTGTTTACGTTCTGTATGAGGCTCTTTTAATGCCGGTAGTTAAGGCCGGCAGCGGTAAAGCTTCGGGGGAAGATGGTATACCTGTTTAGCATGGCTTGCCAATTCTGACTGAGCAATTCCGACGGGCTGCTATGATCGCTTACGAGTATAAGATAAACTGCTCACCGGCCAATGTTGGGAGTTTCGTTCGATTTATTCATCGAGAAAATACTGGATTTCGTCATTCCGGGCTTGCCTCGAAGTCCACACCACACAAGCCGAGTGACGCTTGCTGCCACCGGATACCGGCTTTGCTGGCATAACATTTGTTCCAATTGCTCGCCGGATCAATAACGAACACTTTGAACCATAATAGCTTTTTAAGAAATGAATGCTTCGAAAACGACCCAAGGCAAATTCATCACTCTTGAAGGCATAGACGGCGCCGGCAAGAGCACCCACCTCGCCTGGCTGGAAAGCATTTTGCGGGGCAGGGGGCACACGGTAGTCGTGACGCGCGAGCCGGGCGGCACGCCCTTAGGCGAAAAATTGCGTGAACTCCTGCTTGACAGTAGCCGGGCAATGCATGCTGAAACAGAGGCGCTGCTGATGTTCGCGGCGCGGCGGGAGCATTTGGACAAGATCATTCTGCCGGCGTTGGAGCGGGGGGATTGGGTCATTTCAGACCGTTTCACCGACGCAAGTTTTGCCTACCAGGGTGGAGGCAGAGGTTTAGCCACGCACAAACTCGATAACCTGGAGCGATGGGTACACGGAGAATTTCAGCCGGACCTTACGCTCTATTTCGACGTGGCAGTCGAATTGGGCAGGCTACGGATAAATGCCATTAAGCCAGCCGACCGGTTCGAAAAAGAGCAGGATGAGTTCTTCGAGAGAGTACGGGACGCTTATCTGGAAAGGGCGCATAAATTTCCCGAGCGGATACGCGTCATAGATGCTAACCGATCTTTGGAAGAAGTTAAGAAATCACTTAATAAAATTACTTTATCTATTTGTTGATGAACAATATTTATTCTTGGCAAAAAGATGTATGGCGGATATTGGCTCAGGCCGAGACCAGCATATCCACCGGAACATCCTTGCCTCATGCTTTATTGCTGGGAGGCAGACAAGGGATCGGCAAGCTTGCATTCGCCAACCATCTGGCTAAATTCCTGCTGTGCGGAAATCACTCGGTTGCAGGGACGGCGTGTCAATGCTGCGCAAGCTGTGGATGGTTTGAACAGAAAGGCCACCCGGATTTTCGCCTGGTTGAGCCGGAAGCAATGTCGGTAATGTCAGGATCGGCCAGTGGCAGTACAGACGAGGGAGTTACCGAGGATGCCGCCGGACGCGGAATGGAATACGCCACAGGCGCCGGGGAGGACGTGATGGATGGGCTGGGGTCTGGTAGCGCGAAATCCAAGAAAAAACCTAGCAAACAAATCAGTATTGCGCAAATTCGTGAGCTTGCCGATTTTATTAATATATCCAGCCACCAGAACGGCTATAAAATTATTCTGGTTCATCCAGCGGAAGCGATGAACCCTGCCGCTGCCAATGCGCTGCTGAAAAATCTGGAAGAACCGCCTCCGCAAACCTTGTTCATTCTGGTCGCGCATCGAGCGCAGTATTTACTGCCAACCATACGCAGTCGCTGCCGGCAAATCGCCATGCCCGCGCCTGATTCTGCTACCGCGACTGCATGGCTTAAACAGCAAGGGGTCAAAGACCCGGCAATGTGTCTTGCTTCCGCAGGTTACGCGCCACTTGCAGCACTGGAATTCAACGATAACAATTATCTCGCTCGGCATGATGCATTCATCAGGCAAATCAGCGCGCCGGAAAATTTCGATCCGGTCGCTCTGGCTGAGGAAATGCAAAAATCGGATCTGCCCACCGTGGTCAACTGGCTGCAGAAATGGTGCTATGATTTGATGAGTTTTCGCACAACCAGGAAAATCCGCTATAACCAGGCGATGCTTGCCACCATCAAATCACTTGCATCCGAGGTTGACCCCCGTGTGCTGGCGACTTATTTGCGCACCTTGAACGCAACACTGCGGCTGGCGCATCACCCCCTCAACCCCAGATTATTCCTGGAGGAAATGCTTTTTTCTTACGTTACGTCGATGGGCCCCGCATCCCCCGCCCCGGAGCAGGCGCATGATTGAGGGAACCATTCAACTTAGGCGCAACCAAATCTTGCGACACTTGCTAATGTTCAACCATGTTTGTTGACTCTCATTGCCATCTCGATTTCCCCGATCTCTCCAGCAACCTTAATGAGTTGCTGGAGAAAATGCGGGACAATGATGTTAGCCACGCCCTTTGCGTAAGCGTTAATCTAGAAGACTTTCCCCGAGTGCTTGCGCTGGCGGAAAGCCACACCAACTTGTTCGCTTCTGTCGGCGTTCATCCCGATTATGAGAATCTGACCGAGCCACAGGCGGCGCAACTAGCGGCTCTAGCCGATCATCCCCAGGTCATCGCCATCGGCGAAACGGGCCTGGACTACTTTCGCCTCAAAGGCGACCTGGAATGGCAGCGGGAGCGCTTCCGCCAGCATATCCGCGCTGCCCGCCAATGCGGCAAGCCCCTCATCATACATACTCGCGAAGCCGCTGCGGATACGCTGCGCATTATGGCGGAGGAGGGCGCGGATAGCGTCGGCGGGGTGATGCATTGCTTTACGGAAAGCTGGGAGGTGGCCCAGCAAGCGATGGAAATGAATTTCTATATTTCTTTTTCCGGAATTGTCACCTTCAAGAAAGCACTTGCTCTCAAGGACGTAGCTAAAAGAATTAAACTGGAGAGAATGCTGATAGAAACCGATTCACCTTATCTTGCTCCTGTTCCTCATCGTGGCAAAATTAATCAGCCTGCTTTTGTACGATATGTCGCCGAAGAAATAGCGGTATTGCGCGGTATCAGCGTGAACGAGGTGGCCACAGCCACTACCTATAATTTTTTTAACCTCTTCAAGGCCGCCTGAATGATGAACTCGTCAAGACAATCCTTTTTTGCGGCTTGCCTGCTGCTTGGCGCCTTTTTGTGTCAACCGTCGATTGCCGCAGCAGGCGTCTACGAGGATTTACGTTGGGCGGTGGAAGATAACAATGTCGCGGACCTGCGTAAACTACTGGAAAGAGGGGCCGATCCCAACACCCCCGATGAGCGAGGAAACACGCTTCTGATGGTGGCCGTTCGAAACAAAAACGCCGATCTCGTCGACCTTCTGGTAAATGCGGGCGCTAAGCTCAATTTGCGTAACAAATACGGTGAAACCGCTATTATGCTTGCCAGCTACAATGGCCTTGGCGGCATCGTCCAAAAACTTTATGTTAAAGGGGCGGAAGTCAACCATCAAGGCTGGAACCCCCTGCTTTATGCCGCGACGAGCGGGCACGCGGGCATCATCCAATTGTTATTGGATGGAGGCGTGCCGATCAATTCAACTTCCGACAATGGAACGACGGCATTAATGATGGCGGCAAGAGGCAATCACACTAACGCGGTCAAGGTACTCCTGAAAAATGGCGCTGATCCTAATATCAGGAACGAATCGGACGGAACGGCGCTGAAGTGGGCCTTGGCCAGGAAACATCATGACGCCGCCGAATTGCTGAAAAGCAGCGGCGCAAAGGAATAAGGAACGACATGTAGTATGGGGAGCGAAGCGCAACCGATCAAACCCGCCGCCAACCCTTTCAACCAAAATCCATATGGCCACGATTGGTTTCAATCATTACAATCTACGCGCTCCGCGTGAGCTCATGGACGAACTCAAGGCATTCTATTGCGATATAGTGGGCCTGGAACAGGGCCAGCGGCCGGGTCTTGGAGGCTTTGGATACTGGCTTTACGCCGGCACTCAGTGCGTTCTCCACCTGAGTCAGACACGGACGGACGAATTGCGTCTTACCCATGTAGCCACCACCTTCGATCACGCCGCGTTCACCTGCACTGACCGGCCGGGAATGGAGGCACGCCTGACGCGGCACAATATTGAGTTCGAGAGGGGTCAGGTGCCCGAAATGGGCATCGTTCAGCTGTTTATTAAAGATCCGGCAGGGAATGGCGTGGAATTAAGTTTTGCCGAAGGCTGCCAGTGATTTCTACGGCTCATTACGACCTTGGGTAGGATGGGTGAAGCAAGCGTAACCCATCATTTGGTTATTCCCATATTTCATCAAGTCACAACCGCGCGCGATCCCACACACATGGCAACAATATCGCTCCGGGGTAAAGTCGCGATTATCACGGGCTCGTCACGTGGCATCGGCGCGCAGATTGCACGCACGCTGGCTAACGCGGGTGCCAAAGTCGTAGTGAACTACGTTGAGAATCACAAGGCCGCCGAGGCGGTGTGTGCTGCGATAGCGGAAGCGGGAGGCGAATCGCTGGCTATTAAGGCGGATGTCAGTAAGTCGACTGACGTTCACAAACTGTTCGATGCGGCTATCGAACGCTTCAACCACGTGGACATTCTCGTCAATAACGCGGGTGTGCTTCTCTCCAAAAAGATTGCCGACATCAGCGACGAAGAGTTCGATCGGGTCCTGAATATTAACGTCAAAAGCGTTTTTTACGTCTTGCGCGAAGCCGCCACGCGGCTTGCGGATGGCGGGCGCGTGGTCAGCCTGTCCAGTACCGTTACCCGGTTGATGCTGCCGAACTATGGCGCTTACGCCGCTAGCAAAGGCGCGCTTGAGCAATTGACGCGCACCTTCGCGAGGGAAACCGGGGAGCGGGGCGTTACCGCCAATATTGTTTCGCCGGGGCCGGTGAATACGGAAATGTTTACGACGGGAAAGAGCGAGGAAACGATCAAGCGCATGGCGAGCATGTCGTTCCTCGGCCGCATCGGCGAGCCGGCGGACATCGCCAGGGTGGTGCTTTTCCTTGTTAGCGACGAAGCCGGCTGGGTTACGGGACAGAACATCAACGCCAGTGGCGGTGTCGCTTGAAACCCAACTCCTACAACAAGCATCTATTCCTGGCCCGACGCAAATTCATCGGGGAGCAGAAGGCCCGGCAACCGGACTTAGTTTACCGGTCCCTCCGCATTCAACATAAAGATATGAGCGGTAAAATTTCACTTTCTTAATTAGTTTTTTCAGGAACAATTACCGTTGTACTACCCGTTTCACCCTTGGCCCCTTGCGGTCCAGGGCTACCCTTTGAACCGATGGATATACAGCCGCTCAATGCTGCCATTATCAATATTAGTGTGCCCAGCTTCAATTTTTTCATGGAATTCCCCCTTTTGTTGTAGTTAATTTAAACGCCTGAGATTGGTCGATCCGGCAAACCATCCTGGAGCACGTTGTTGCTCGACCTGCGCTCCTTATCTTGGAATGCCAAATGGTATTTTACGACAATGCAGGAAATAAAAGTTGCTTTTAAAGACCTTATGTGGGTCATTTTGAAC
>JALYOY010000056.1 GCA_030856655.1 Pseudomonadota bacterium
CAGCCAGGATCGCCTGCTTCAGACGCTGCGGCGCCGTACTGATCTTGACCACGTGACGGCGCTCTTCGCCAAACTCTCCGATCAGAAAGCCTTCGTCGCTATAGACCCTTAAGGGAATTTTCGGCCGATAATCGGTCAACGCTTCAAGCGAGGGTAGCGTCGGGATGGTAACGAGTGCCGCAAAACCGGCCAGCAGAATGCCAAGCAGGCTCAACGCAAAAAATGCGGCGATTGGGTAAACCCACCACCGGGCTAACATGTGGGATGGATTTTGAAGAAGAGAGTCAAAATGAAGGTCTGCAATGAAAAGAGGCCGATTTCAATTCCAAAAAACAAAGGAATGCGGCAGGAGAAGTAAAGCCGGAACGTCCCGTGGACCCGAATTCCGATTTTCTGTTGTAGCCCATTCTCGACGCTCCGCAGTTAACCGCGCAATTATAAAGGTATGCGCTGAAAAGAATACGTTACATATGGCCTCGGTAACAAAAAGTGTATAAGACTAGTCCAGATTGATCGGTGCTAATGTCCCAAAGGAAATCAATCATAGAACAACTGCTGGAAATATACCGGGACATATTTCGACGCATCTTCAGAGATGCGAGGGTTGGGATTGCATGCTGTCATAACGGAAAGGAAAACAATAGAGGATTTTTAGTGATGGCGACCAATACGATATAAAGAAAAACGATCTGAGCCGCAATCCATGCATAAATCCGTGCCTTGCGGGTTTTCCCGTATTTTAACGCCATCATGCCGAATCCGATATAAAGCAGCAGTCCGGCGACTTTGGCGCTGAGCCATAAGTTATTTATGGGATCCTGGCGAATCATGATAGCCAGCGCAATCGCACTTGTCAGCAGCACGGTATCCACCAGGTGTGGCGTAATTTTTACCCAGCGCTGTTGCAGCGCGCTGGATTCCTGCATCATCCACACGCTACGCAAAGAAAACAGCAGGTAACTGATTGCAACGCTGATGACATGAATCATCTTTAGAGTTGCATAGCTCATGCTTATTCTCCGGGCAGCATCCAGCCATGGCTGCCCGCCACAGCGCCTGCAACAGCGACAAGACTCAAGCTCAGCAACACCCAATGCATACGCTGCATGCGCATAAAAGTGTTTTCGGGGTCGCGCTCCGTATTTTTAATCTGCCGGCGCAGCGCGAATGGCTCTACCACAAACAGCACCAAGGTAAAGATCAGCCACACCAAAACCATTGCGTGCATCCACCAGAAGCGCAGTTCAGCGAAACGACCCCATGCATTGAGTACATGCACCATGTAGAAGCCGCTCAAGCCGACGAGCACCGTAGTAAAGCGTGCCTGAGGGGCGAAGCGGCTTTCGATACGACCGAAAAAGGCTGCCCGTTCTGATGTTGATGTCATTTCTGCCGCAGCGGGAAGCAGTACGGTGGTAACCATCGCCACGCCTCCGATCCACAACACCACACCCAGCACATGGAGCACTCTGGCAAAGGCAAATTCATCCATAAAAGTAACTTCTTCTAGTGTTAGAGACGGCCATTTTCCGAAAGAGTAGAGGCAGGATACCCTTACCACTGCTGCATCTGGTGAAAAATTCGCAGAATGGTTATTGAGCCGGCCTGGGGCAAGTTAACGACAACGGTGGGTGTGCCGGCCACAACAAAGTTTCGAGTGGAGCGGATGCTCCCTTGAGCAGTTTGGCACTCTCGAGAATTTGCCGGCTATGCGCTGTGCAGCTTGCGAGTTATCCAATACATATACCGCTCCAATGCGCGCTCCAATGCGACGAAATCATTATGGCATCTTCATACCATCTTATTTTCATGCCGGAGGGAGGCTATTGTGGCATTTCAATCCTCTTGTAGCCCAATGCATACGTGGGAATTATAAGCCGCTGTCAGACGACTTTCCACACTAAAGCTTGCGCGCGGACGGGTTACGCTTAAGCAAGCCAAAATTAATCCAGTGCCTCGGCATTGAATGTATCGCAGGCGGCTAGGTCGGATTCGCCGCAGGCGGGAAGTTGTGCTGCCAGATCACGCAAGGCGGTGCGCACGCCTTCCTCTAGAACCGGGTGGTAAAACGGCAGGCGCAGCATATCTCGCACCGTGAGAGAACGATCAATGGCCAGCGCCAAAAAATGTGCCATATGCTCGCCAGCGGGCGCGCACATTTCGGCGCCAAGCAGCCGCCCGCTTTCCGGTTCGGCGTAGAGGTGAAGGATACCCTTGTCGCGCTGACCGGCGCGGGCCCGGCTCTGACGTTCGAAACGCACCTCTCCCGTCAGTATTTTTTTGCCATCAAGCGCTTGGAAGCTTTTCCCTACGGTTGCGATAACGGGATCGGCAAAGGTTATTGCAAGCGGCGTTCGACGCGCAAAATGGACTGGAGCAGGGCGGGTAGCATTGATCCCGGCTATATGGCCCCCATCAACCGCTTCATGCAACAGGGGGGCCTGGTCGTTGGCGTCACCCGCCATGAAAACCGGTAGATCGGCTACTTGCATAGTATGGGGATTAACTGACGGCAGGCCCTGCCCATTGAGTTCTATACCCAATGTCTCAAGCCCGAGGCCGTCGACGTTGGGGCGTCGGCCCAAGGCGACAAGTGCGCGATCAACTACAATCTCCATAGCCCGCGTTTTTACTCGTACGCCTTCGCTTATTAGGTCCAAATCGGCTTTTTCCCCGGCGTACAAGGGGAATTCACGTCGCAACAGGTCCAGGGCAATAGCATTGACTTCTGAATCACTCAATCCGGCGATGGCCGTGCTGCAACCAAATGCTGTCACGTCCACACCAAGGCGGGAAAGGGCTTGCGCCATCTCAACGCCGACGGAGCCCAACCCCACCACTGCCATACGGGGAGGCAGAGTTTCCTGCTCGAATAACGTGTCTGTGGTCAGTAATTGCTTGCCTGAAATACGCCAGGATGCCGGCACAACCGGACGTGATCCGGTGGCGATGATGATGTTGCGCGCCTGAAACTCCCGGCCGTTGACTTCCAGCCTGCCAACGCCAAGCAAGCGCGCACGGCCGGAAATAGCGCGCTCGCCCAGAGCGTCTGTCGTCTTTAGTGTGCTAGCGACAAAGTCATCGCGCAGTCGGCGTACCCGCCGTAGCGCGGCAGCAATATCAAGCGTGAGATTGCCCGCGCCTCGAATACCGAATTCCTCGAAAGTGCCGCGACGGTGAAACGCATTGGCTGCCTCGATCAGCACCTTGGAGGGCATGCAACCTACCCTGGCACAGATTGTTCCCCACGGTCCGTCATTGATGAGGGTGAAATTGTGTGTACGCTTCTTTACCTCTCGCAATGCCGCCAAGCCTGCACTGCCGGCCCCGACAATAATGACATCACGTATCTTACTCATTGCGATTTCGCCGGCACTTTCCTTTGTTACCGCATTGTTTTCGATTCAATCCCGCCAAGGGTGTCAGACTGCGGGATAATTGTACCGGGTTGTACGTCATTATTAATCGCCTTCTCTGCTTCGGATGCCTGCGGCTTGGGCTTGGGTCGAGAGGCGAGCCACTCGCGGGAACTTTTTTGCGCTTGCGCAAGTTGTTTGGTGCTGAGGGATCTCATGACTTCATCCCGCACCATTACGGCCTGCTTTATGCCGGCAGCGGCGGCGATATTGAGCCACATATAACTCTGCACCTGATCAGTAGCGAGGCCATAGCCACTGCGGTAGATGAGGCCCAGCTCATATTGTGCAAGCGCATAACCCTGTTCCGCCGCCAATTTGAGCCATTTCGCAGCTTCAGTAAAGTCTTGCAGGGCCCCATTTCCGGTCAGATACAATAAACCAAGCTTGTACTGCGCATCGCTATTGCCCTTTTCCGCGTTCTCCTGATACAGCTGCACAGCAAAATGATGGTCGTCCGGAAGCTTCTCCATTCGCGGCACAGTTGGCTTTGCGCCAGCAGCTATTCGCGCACCGTTCGAGGGTGGAACGTCAAGCGCATTCGCTGCGTTCAGGGGTGCCGCGGGGTCACGGTTTGGCTTGACAGCTTCACGGATGGCGGGTCGCTCCGACTCCGTCTCCGGCGCTTGGGCGATATAATCATCAGACATATTGTTCATTATAATCAGCCAGACCAGGCCAAAAAACAATGCGATCCCGGTTAGCATTGCCCCCGCCGTCAAATAGGCATTGGGATTTTTCACCCAGAATCGTTCTTTGCAGTCGTGGCAGCGTACTGGCCTAAGGAACAGCATACTTATAGTTCGCTCGCCGCGCCGCACACGAGACCTGTGCGTCTTTTCGCTTCCGCACTTAATGCATTTCATGTACATAATATTCCATTTTTTCTGCTGTTCTGCTCGATAAATGGCAGATATTTTTGCTCTTTTTGGGTAGTCTAAGTATTGACTGGCCGGGCGTCAACGACTGGGACACCCTGTGACAACATCGGGCTTTCAACCAGGTCTTGGAGGGGGCGAGGGTCAGGTACCGATTCGCGATATCATGATATCGGCATCGATCCTAAATCCCGGCACCGCCGTCGAACATCTCATTGCGTATCTGTGCCTGCGAAATACTGCTACCGGGCGGAACGCTACGCGTGAGCCAGACGTTGCCGCCGATAGTCGAACCACGGCCAATGGTAATGCGGCCAAGAATGGTGGCACCAGCATAAATGACAACATCATCCTCGACGATAGGATGCCTGATATTGCCCTTTACCAATGCACCATGCTCATCCACCGGGAAGCGCTTGGCGCCGAGCGTTACGGCCTGATATAGCCGCACATGTTCACCAATGATGGCGGTCTCGCCGATAACCACCCCGGTCCCATGGTCAATAAAAAAACTGCCGCCAATCTGCGCACCTGGATGAATCTCGATACCGGTGGACGAATGGGCAATTTCGGAAATCATGCGGGCAATCAGTGGAACGCCCAGACGGTGCAACTCATGGGCCAGCCGATAATGCGTGATCGCGGTAATACCGGGGTAGCAGACCAGTACCTCGTCAATGCTGCGCGCGGCCGGATCTCCCTCATAAGCTGCCTGAATGTCGCTCTCCAACAAACTGCGTATACACGGCAACCGTTTGGCAAACGCCTGCGTAATGATGGACGCTTGCTCACGATCCGCGCTGTTTATGGCTTCCAGCCCGGATACAAAGCGCAGTTCACGGCGCACCTGCGCCAATAGATCCCGCAGTGTGGCATCCAGTGTATGCCCAACATAATAGTCGACGCTCTCATCGGTGAGTTCCGGTAAGCCCAAGCGGTTCGGAAACAGCACCGCACTCAACCCCTCCGCGATGCCTACCAGTACCTTGCGGGAGGGAAGTTTAGGTGGCCTATCGCGCCTCTGCCGGTTTTCGAGCGATTCCACACGCAAGGTGCGCAACTCGGCAACAACCGTATCGATTTCCAAATCTACTCCTTTTAATGATAAGCACCCCGTGCCGTTCAAGTTTTGTCACTATGTTGACAATTCCTGAGCGTCAAAGATTTCCTCAAAAAGGCTGGAACTCAGGTAACGCTCCCCGGAATCCGGCAAGATCACGACGATTATTTTGCCGGCATTTTCCGGATGTTTAGCATAACGTATCGCCACTGCGACAGCGGCGCCGCATGAAACACCGGAAATAATACCTTCCTCACGCGCAAGGCGACGTGCGCAGTGTATTGCTTCTTCATTGCTGACCTGCTCGATCTCATCCACTAGCGAAAGATCTATATTTTCCGGAACAAAGCCGGCTCCGATTCCGGGAATCTTGTGCGGCCCAGGTTTCAGCGGTTCACCCACGCGTTGTTGGGTGAGTACCGGACTGGCCGATGGTTCGACCGCGACTGAAATAATTGCTTTTCCCCGCGTCTTCTTAATATAGCGCGAGACGCCGGTTATGGTGCCGCCTGTTCCCACACCGGAAACAAAAATATCAATGGCGCCATCAGTGTCGCGCCAGATTTCCGGTCCCGTCGTCCGCTCATGGATAGCCGGGTTGGCAGGATTCGTGAATTGCTGAAGTAACACATACCGGCCAGGTTCGGAGGCGACAATCTCCTCGGCTTTCGCTACCGCGCCCTTCATGCCGAGCGCACCTTCCGTCAGAATCAATTTTGCGCCATACGCAACCAGCAGCTTGCGGCGTTCCAGGCTCATGGTTTCAGGCATGGTCAAGGTCAATGGTATGTCGCGCGCAGCGGCCACATATGCAAGCGCAATGCCCGTATTACCGCTGGTCGGTTCCACGAGCTCTTTTCCAGAATCGAGCAGTCCGCGTTTTATCGCATCGTCGATCATCGCAGTGCCGATGCGGCATTTTACCGAATAAGCGGGATTACGACCCTCGATCTTAGCCAGCACTGTTGCCGGTGCGCCATCGGTAACGCGATTGAGCCGAACTAGAGGGGTATTCCCGATGGATTGTGAGTTATCTTTAAACCAATGAGGCATTCTGATATTTCCTTCAGTATGGCTTGCCGCGCTTATTCATTCAGGTGAGTAAGAGGCATGCCGATCCACCCGGACTTCGGAGAATCAGGCTAGGAGGAATCGACTCGAACCATCGGCCTACTTGAACAATATGAGACGTTTAGGCCGCGTCAGCGCCAGAAGGATCGAATTATAGCTGGCGAGTTTCTAGTTGCGCTTGAGAACTTAGAGCTGCAATGCGATGATTTGACATTGTGCCTCTGCGTTGAAGGGTGGTCAATATCTGTTATGAATATCCGCCAGCTTGAAGAGCTAAGGAGAAACTCATGGCAACAATTAATCAAGTTGAGTTGAAAAGGGAAAACTCTGGGAGGGAACCTTGCCGAGTTGACTATAATGGCAAATTTTCTTGCGAACTTTCCGTTATCTTCGCAGCGATTGCCGCCATGAATTCTCAATTTAATTACGAATTATAAGTACTTCAGTACTTCAACTAGCGGTATCAGCCAAACGAAGCTTAATCCGGGGGAAGGTAGCGATGCCGAGCCCGGTTTAATTCCGAGGCCGCCTGGTCTAGGTTTTGCTGCCTGCGATGGTGTTTGTAGGAGTAGAGGCAGCAGACCGCGAGCCGCTAACAAGTCAAAACACCAGGCTCAGGACACATAAGGTTTATGACGCATCTTGATGAAGAGTACTGCGAAAGCATGGTAAGTTTTCTTGATCTCCCATTGGTTAAGTCCGCTCGAGGAGTGGTGCGCCTCCCTGGTTCGAAGAGTATTTCTAATCGCATTCTATTGCTCGCTGCGCTGGCGGATGGTGTAACCACCATACGCGGTTTACTTGCCGCCGATGACACCGCGAGAATGTTGGATGCGCTTAAAGTGTTAGGCGTGCCTATCGTTAAGATCGATGAAAATAGTTATCGCGTGCAGGGTATCGGCGGGCAGTTTCCCATGCGTTTTCCGGTCAATGAGGCGAACTTGTTTTTGGGCAATGCAGGCACGGCTTTCCGCCCCTTGACTGCTGTGTTGGCGCTGGCGCAAGGATATTACCGATTATCTGGCGTGGCACGGATGCATAAACGTCCCATTGGCGATCTGGTGGATGCGTTACGCCAACTGGGCGCAGATATAACTTATCTCGGCGAGGAGGGTTTCCCGCCACTGCAAATCAAACCCGCCCGCATCCGGGCAAACGCAATAACCATGAAGGGGGAGATATCCAGCCAATTCTTGACCGCATTGCTGATGTCGTTGCCCTTATGCGAGCCGATCGCTGGTGAAACGTTAACGATAACGGTGACGGGAGAGTTGATCTCGCGACCTTATATCGAGCTGACCATTGCCATGATGGCCCGTTTCGGTGTGCGGGTAGAGCGGGAGGAGTGGCACCGCTTTGCTCTGCGCGCTGCGCAGCGCTATTGCAGTCCCGGCGAAATATTTGTCGAGGGGGACGCATCCTCCGCTTCATACTTCCTCGCCGCCGGTGCTATCGGTACCGGTCCGGTACGGGTAGGAGGCATAGGGCATGGTAGTTTCCAGGGAGATGCCCGCTTTGCTGAAGTACTGGAAAAAATGGGAGCGCGTATCAGGCTGGGAGATAACTGGATCGAGGCATGCGCACCGGAATCGGGTTGTCTACGAGCAATTGAACTTGACTGCAATCATATTCCCGATGCTGCCATGACGCTTGCAATGACGGCGTTGTTTGCCGAAGGTACTACCACCCTGCGGAATATCGCCAGTTGGCGGGTAAAGGAGACTGACCGCCTAGCGGCGATGGCAACGGAGTTGCGCAAGCTCGGCGCGATGGCGGATGAGGGAGCGGATTTTCTGCGCATTACACCGCCGCAAAGCGGTGGCCTTACCGCGCATGCGGTGATCGATACCTATGACGACCACCGTATGGCAATGTGTTTCTCGCTGGCGTCCTTCAGCGTCCCCGTGCGTATCAACGACCCGGACTGTGTAGCCAAGACGTTTCCCCATTATTTTGAGCAGTTCGCGGCAATAGTCAGAGCCTGATCGGATATGGTTATCCAGATCTAAAATTCAACCGAGGTTTTTTCATGAACCCGAATGTTAACGATATACCTGTTATCTCGATTGACGGTCCCTCTGCTTCCGGTAAGGGCACGGTTGCGCAGCGCGTGGCGGGAAAACTGGGGTTCCGTTATCTCGACAGCGGCGCGCTCTATCGCTTGGTGGCGCTGACAGCAAGCCGATCGGGAGTCGATCTGGCCAATGAAAAGGTGCTGAGTGACATCGCCATGCGCCTTGATGTCGTTTTTGAAGACGCGGAAATTCGGTTGGGGAGGGAAGATGTTACCGACGCAATTCGCGCGGAAGCATGCAGTAATATCGCGTCCAAAGTTGCTGCTTATCCGCAAGTCCGAACAGCGCTACTGGAGCGGCAGCGTGCGTTTCGCCAGCTTCCCGGTCTGGTAGCGGATGGCCGCGACATGGGTTCGGTGGTATTTCCTGATGCCATTCTCAAGATATTTCTTACCGCAAGCGCTGAAACGCGCGCGCAAAGACGGTATAAACAGTTGATGGAGAAAGGGATAGATGCTAATATCTCCACCCTTTTGCAGGATATACGGGAACGCGATGCACGCGACAGCAATCGTAGCGTTGCACCCTTGCAACAGGGCGCAGGTACAAATTTACTGGATACGACTTCGCTCGATATCGGACAAGCGGTAGATGGGGTACTGTAACAATATGCTGAAATTTGCGC
>JALYOY010000230.1 GCA_030856655.1 Pseudomonadota bacterium
ACTAAACGCGCGCTGAAATATTCCAGCAAGAGCAGGACCGGGACCAGCTTCTCAAGATTGTCATACCCCTACCACGCTACCGATAAGGCTGTGAGTGTTCGTAGTGACGGTGCCAATTTTTCAGGTAAAGGCCGGTGAGCATCGGATTGCCCCGGATCAGCAGTACATTCTCCGCATTCTTGTATTGCGCGGCGTGGGTGAAGTTGAAGCTCCCTGTAATCACTGTTGTCCCCGAGCTACCCGCGTCGATCACCATGACTTTGTTGTGGGCGCCGGTGTGCTCCGAGTCAATAAAAACCGGTACGCCTCCAGCCACCAATTTAGCGATCACGCTGGTGGGAATTCGATGGGTCTGGTCCTTATCCGCAACCACTTTTACGTCCACTCCGCGATGTTTGGCTGCGATTAATGCGTCAGCGATTTTGCGGTGGGTAAAACTGAACGCCTGCACCAGCACTTGGTGCTGCGCATGATTAATAGCCTCTGCGATAAGTTTTCCGGCGTCATCTCCTGGCGTAAAGGCAACCTGCACCGTGCCGGTAGCAGGGAGAATAAGAGCGGGGTTGCCCCCATGATTGTGAGATGGCTCAAGGGCAGCCGCAGACGCGGCAATAAGGACGGCCAGCCAGCCTGCAATGGAAGCACTACGGATTGGCGATGTCATGCTTCCTTCTTTACCAGCTCAACCGCAGCGGCAAAAAACCCGTCCGTACCGTGCAAACCGGGCGATAAGTGCAGGTATCCGCCGGTGTCGAGCGGAATTTTTTGCTGAGCCAAAAGTTCGGCGCAATTCAGCAGCTTGAACTGGGAATGGCCAGCAAGAAAGCACTCGACAATTTCCCCGTTTTCCTCCGGTAAAAAGCTACAGGTGGCATAGATTAATCGACCGCCAGGCTTGAGCAAGTTTGCCGCGGATGACAGAATCGCCGTTTGCTTGCGCTTGAGCTCTTCGATGCCTCCTGGAGACTGCCGCCATTTTAAGTCCGGATTACGGCGTAGCGTTCCGAGCCCACTGCATGGCGCGTCCACCAACACCCGGTCGATCTTCCCCGTCAGGCGTTTTATCTTGATGTCATTTTCGTTGGCGATACGCTGCGGATACAGGTTGGATAAACCGGAGCGCTTGAGGCGTGGCTTAAGATTGTTCAGCCGCTTTTCAGAAATATCGAAAGCGTAGATGCGTCCTTGTGAGCGCATCAGCGCACCCAGCATCAGCGTTTTGCCTCCAGCTCCCGCGCAGAAATCGACCACCATGTCGCCCCGCTTGGGCGCGAGCAAATAGCCCAAAAGTTGGCTGCCTTCGTCCTGTACTTCCACTTTACCGGTAAGGAACAGTTCGTGACGGTTAATAGCCGGCTTGCCGGAAAGACGGATGCCGATAGGCGAGAACGGAGTAGGATTGCCTTCAATTCCGTCTTTACTGAGTAATGCAAGTACCTCGTCGCGGTTTGTAAGAAGCGTATTAACACGCAAATCAAGTGAAGCAGGCTGTTGCAGCGAACGTCCCAGATTGAGGATATCGATATCCTGCATAAATCTGCGCAGCTTTTCCACTACCCAATCCGGGAACTCAGCCTGGATAGCAAGCGGCTCCGATTTAGGCGTTGCTGCCTTGATTCCCGAGAGCCATTTTGCTTCAGCCTCGCTGACGAGCGGTATTAGCTCGCGCAAATTCATTCCCTGAAATTTGGCCAGATAGGCGAGCACCAAGGGACGGGGCGCGGGAGGTCCGGCAATGCATTCAAGGAAAAAGCGGTGACGCAGGATGCCAAATACGCTTTCCGCGATAAAAGCCCGGTCATTGGCCCCAAGCATTGGATTTTCCCGAAAAAAATGCCGAAGTACCGAATCAGCAGGGTGTTCCAGCGGAAGCACGGCACGCAGTGCGGCGGTAGCCATGTCCAGATGAGCAGGAGTGAGACGCATCTTTTATAGATACTAAGGAAGTAGGGGCGAAGGAGGCATGCCACACATGTGCAACGCACCTCTAACGAAGAAATCTCTAACGAAGAAGGGCGATAACTTTATATCCAGCTTTAAATTATTGCAGGCGTCCCTGTTTTGAGCTATCCGCCGGTTCTCCATAGCTTATTTTCGTGACCATCTGGTCCGTCACAATGCCCATTTTCTCGGCCGCAACGATGCGTACCGGAAGCATGTGGTGGTCCACGGCAAGCCAGATCTTCTTGTCGCGCTCGCCGTCCGTTTCCGTCTGCTTTGTCAGCACGATGGTTTCGAGCTTGCCCATCGGCGTATCCAGCGTTTCCCTACCAACGGCGTAGCGAACGGGTTCGAGCCGTTTACCATCGGTGACATACAGATTTAAGACTTTGCCAGAGACAGGGGAGAACATGAAGCTATATAGTAGACTCAGCTTATCCTGAACATCGGCAGGTAAAGCTTTTTGCTCTTCCCCGTGTTTGTGCTGAAGCGTCAGTACCTTCTTGCTCCAATCAAAAATGGCTACTTTGGGTAACTTCTTACCGTGCTGATCGGAAAAGCGGCTCGGACGCAGCGAACCCTTCGCCGTTATGATTCCCTCGCTGTCACGCACAATCGGATGCGGTTGTGTCAGCGCCAGCAGGCCTTTGGCGCGGGCTTCACTGTTAATGGCATAGCTGCGTGCACCGCTTTCCCGCCTGATTTCCAGCGTATCGTTCACTTCCCCTTCCAGGGTACCTGATGTTATCGAATAGCTGATATCGACGCGGGTGGGAATATCAATAGCAAATACGGAGAAAGCGGAGAAGCTTAATCCCCACAGTAAGGGAATAGATAAGAATTTCATTGGTATAGTCCCGGTGAATATAAAACTGAATCATCGACTACCGCATTATTCACTTCAACGCGATTACCGGAGAGTTTCAACCTGCCTTCCATAAACCAGCGCACGGCTTCAGGGTAAATGTGATGTTCCTGTCGCAGCACGCGTCGTGCAAGAGTTTCCTCGGTGTCATCCGGCAATACCTGAACTGCTGACTGAATAATAATGGGGCCGTGGTCTACCTGTGGGGTAACAAAATGCACTGTGCAACCATGTATCCTCACGCCTTCTCTCAATGCCCGGTGATGCGTGTTCAGGCCTGGAAAAGCAGGCAGCAGTGAAGGGTGAACGTTCATTACCTTCCCACGATAACGGTTGACAAACCCATCTCCGAGAATGCGCATAAAACCAGCCAGTGCGATCAGATCCGGCTCGTACGCGTCAATTGTGTCCGCTAGGGCGGCGTCAAATGCCTCGCGATCCGAGTAAGCCCGTTGATCCACTACTTTCGTTTCAAAACCACGCATTTTTGCGATCCCCAGTCCCGCTACATCCGGCCTGTTGCTGATAATCGCGGCTATCCTGACCGGGAGGTTTGCCTCAATCAGCGCTTGCATATTACTCCCGCGCCCGGAGATGAGAATAACCAGCGATTTCGTCATGTCAGCAGAGCGGGCACACATTCCTCTGCCGATTACTCAATAATCGTTTGTGCGTCATTTGCGCGGCGTTGTCGTATTATGCCGATGCGCCACGCAGTCTCCCCTGCCGATTTCAATAACTGTATTGCGCTATCGGCAAGTTCCGGCGCTATGATCAGCACCATGCCGATGCCACAATTGAACACACGGTGCATTTCCCTGTCGGCCACGTTGCCTTGCTGTTGCAGCCAGCGAAAAAGCGGAGGCATATCCCACTCCCCTTTTTGCAACACCGCGGCGAAGCCTTCGGGCAGGACGCGCGGGATATTTTCTACCAGCCCCCCGCCAGTAATGTGAGCTAACCCTTTGACCGGCAGATGTTTCATCAGGTCGAGCACCGGCTTTACGTAAATCCGGGTCGGCGCCATAATTACGTCCATTAACGTTTTACCGTTGAAATTGGCTGACAGGTCGATGTCATTTGTTTCAATGATCTTGCGGATGAGCGAGTAACCGTTGGAATGGGCGCCGCTGGAAGCAAGTCCAATTACCGCGTCACCTTCCCGGATAGTTAAGCCGGTGATGATGCGATCTTTCTCCACCACGCCTACGGCGAAACCAGCAAGATCGTATTCCCCCTCAGGATACATGCCCGGCATTTCGGCGGTCTCGCCGCCAATCAAGGCACATCCTGCTTGTTCACACCCCTGGGCGATACCCTTGACGACTTGAGTGGCGGTATCCACATCCAGTCTGCCGCAAGCAAAATAATCCAGAAAGAACAACGGTTCTGCCCCTTGCACCAGGATGTCGTTGACGCTCATTGCCACGAGGTCTATACCGACACTGTCGTGTTTGCCCAACTGGAATGCAAGCTTCAACTTGGTTCCCACGCCATCGGTGCCTGATACCAGCACCGGATTGCGGTAATTCCTGGAGATTTCGAATAGCGCTCCGAAGCCGCCTATGCCTGCGAGCACTTCCGGGCGCATGGTACACTTGGCATAGGGCTTGATGTTTTCTACCAAGCGGTCACCCGCATCAATGTCCACGCCGGCGTCACGGTAGGAGAGCTGGGCAGCGTTCGGATTCTCGGGTCGGGATGATGTCACGTTGAGTTCTCGCTCTGCTGCGGATAGCATGCCACTTTTCAAGAATTGCGATTTTACCGTAAATGACTCCTGAACACTCCTTTGATCTGCGCTACCCGTTGAGAGCACTACCCGTATGGCCATCGCGCCCATGGGGACCTATACAGAGGTTCCTTAAATGAAGCAACTGGTGCTGGACATTGCCCCTTCACCGCCACCCACGCTTGAGAATTTTGTGCCGGGACGCAACATTGAACTATTGCAGACTTTGGGTAATATCCTGGCGGGAGTGGAGCAAGAGCATTTTGTGTATCTATGGGGGGAGACGGGATGCGGAAGAAGCCATTTATTGCAAGGGATAGCGGGAATATGCATGCGCAACAAGATGACTATGGCATATTTCGCATGTGATGCGAATACCAGTTTCACTGCAAACGACGAAGCGGATTGCGTAATGGTGGATGATGTTGACTGTCTCAATGCTAACGCGCAGATTGGTTTGTTTAATCTCTACAATCGTATTCGCGACGAGGGCCGCGCACTCCTTCTGGTAAGCGGGCCTGCCGCGCCGGCGCAACTGAAGTTGAAAGTACGTGAAGACCTGGTTACGCGTCTGGGATGGGGCCTGGTGTATCAGGTGCATGCGTTGACTGACGAGGAAAAAATAAAAGCCATGAAAAGCCACGCCGCCAGCCGCGGCTTCGATCTGGCGCAGGAAGTATGCGACTACCTGCTTCGGCACGGGCGACGCGACTTGCCGTCCTTGATGGCGACGCTTGATGGGCTTGACAGCTACTCGCTGGCGAATCGGCGTAAAGTCACGGTTCCGTTAGTGCGCGAATTATTGCAGATCGCATGAAACTGGCCCTGTTCGACCTCGATAATACCCTTCTGGCCGGGGACAGCGACTTCGAGTGGGCGCAATTCCTCATCGAGCAGCGGGTGCTCGACCGTGAAGTCTATGAGGCACGCAATGTGGAATTCTATGAGCAGTACAAAGCCGGTACGCTAGACATACACGAATTTCTGGATTTTCAGTTAAAGCCATTGTCACGCCATCCCCGCAGCCAGCTAGATGCCTGGCACAGCGAATTCATGGAAAAGAGGATTCTGCCGCGTATAGCACCAGGCGCGCGGGAACTCATCAACAGGCATTTTCTTGCCGACGATCTATGCATCGTCATTACTGCCACCAACCGCTTCGTTACCGCACCGATCGCGCGGGCATTGGGCATAAGCAATCTGATCGCAACCGAGCCGGAACATAAGGATGGTGAATTCACGGGCCAGGTTTTGGGATTGCCCTGTTTTAGGGAAGGCAAAATAGCGCGGCTGGAAAGCTGGCTGGATGAGCATAATCTGACATGGCTGTCGTTTCTGGAAAGCTGGTTTTATAGTGATTCGTTGAATGATCTGCCGCTGCTCAAGAAAGTCACTCACCCTGTCGCAGTAGACCCTGATCCTACACTCAAGGGTTTTGCGGAAAAGAATGCCTGGCCCATCATCAGCCTGCGATAACACTGCGGGAACGTTTTGTCGCGGGTTGAAAGAGTTGGCGAAGTCCGCACAACATGTACGGTGTCCGCTATTAATCCGTGGCTGTGCATTTTGACCGTTCGTATTCTGGCGTGATTCCTGCCAAGCATCCCTCACTGTTGCTGATTCTCTTTTTGATGCTCGCATTTGGCAGCGTGTTTGCCGGATTATTATTCGGCAGCGTGGATATTCCTCTTTTTGGCGTTGCCCAAGCATTGTTGTCGTCAGCCGACAGCGTCCCTCATCAGATCGTCTGGCAACTTCGCTTGCCGCGCGTATTAGCTGCATTTGCCTGCGGTGGCCTGCTGGCCCTGGCAGGGGCGCTATTGCAGATTTTATTGCGTAATCCGCTAGCCGATCCTTATATCCTGGGTGTATCCGGAGGGGCGGCGGTGGGTGCGCTGGTCGCGATGCTGCTGGGATGGGGCCTTATATTGACCAGTCTGACATCGCTGGCGGGGGCGTTGACCGCAATTGCTATCGTGTTTGGTCTGAGTTTTCGCGCTGGAGACTGGAATCTTTACCGGCTGCTGCTGACCGGCGTGGTGTTGTCCGCCGGCTGCACTGCGCTGACCACCTTAATCCTGACCCTGGCGCCAGCCGGCGATGTAAAAGGCATGTTGTTCTGGCTAATGGGCGACGTATCCCGCGCCGGAGAATTGCTGCCCGCATGGATCACCCTGATAATTGTCATGGCATTGAGCATGCTCTTTTCCGGTAGCCTCAACGTTCTCAGCCTCGGTCAGATGAAGGCAAAGACGCTTGGCGTGGCCGTCCTGCCCTTGCAGGTCGGAGTCTACTTTGGTGCGTCGCTGGCCACGGTCGCGGCGCTGATGCTGGCGGGGGCTATCGGCTTCGTCGGACTGATTATTCCCCATGCCGTCCGCCTGCTGGGAGTCAGCGATATTCGTTGGCTGCTGCCCTTGTCGGTGCTATTGGGTGGCGGCTTCCTTACGCTGGCAGATACCCTGGCACGTACCTTATGGGCGCCCCAGCAATTGCCGGTCGGAGTATTGACCGCATTGCTGGGCGTGCCGATGCTGTTGCTGCTGCTGTCGAGAAAACGCTGACCGCACTGTCCTGAGTGGCTGGTGGGGGAGATGGTCGTCAGGAGATAATACGTTCAGCCAAGCTTGTTTATGCGGCATAATTCACCCTTTTTGGTTTTGCCGCAATGAACGCTGCCGAGTTATCCGCCTGGTATCCTGCGCCTTCTTCCTTACCGCCGCGCGCTCGCGGTTGGTTGCAGAACCGTGGTTCTCTGACTCAGCTGATCCAGCGGCGTTGCTGCGGCGATTTTCGCGTTAAACCGATGTTCCAGGCACCGGCGAAGGCATGCCGGGACGAACTTACCTTGATGAGCCTGCGCCGAAACGAGCTTGCGATGGTACGAGAAGTGTATTTATATTGCGGCAACACACCAGTGGTATTTGCGCATTCAGTAGTGGCAACGAAGGATCTTCGAGGTGCATGGCGCGGGTTGGGCGGCCTAGGCAGCAGGTCATTGGGTACCGTGTTGTTTACTAATCCCATAGTCCAGCGCACACCGCTTCGATTCAAAAAATTGAATTCAGCGCATCCGCTTTTTCACCGCGCCTGCCAGAATCTGCAGGCACAACCGCCCGGCTTGTGGGCACGCCGGTCCCTGTTCAGCTTGCGGGGGCAATCCATGCTGGTCACTGAAGTATTTTTACCTTCCATTCTGGAGTTGGCATCGTGACGCTCAATTACCTCGGACACCTCGGGCAACGCCTTGGCCATTACGAAAAGCTGATGCGCCTTGACAAGCCCATCGGCATACTGCTGCTGTTGTGGCCGACATTATGGGGCTTATGGTTTGCGGCAGACGGCGTGCCCAGCATGAATATTCTGATTATATTCACGCTGGGCACAGTGCTGATGCGTTCCGCCGGCTGCGTTGTCAACGACTATGCCGATCGCAATTTCGATACGCATGTCGAACGCACCAAGAACCGTCCGCTGGCAACCCGCGCGGTGAGCACCAAAGAGGCGCTGCTGCTGGCGGCGGGATTAAGTCTTTGCGCATTTTTGCTGATACTGCCCCTGAACGGCCTTACGCTCGGGCTGTCGGTATTCGCACTATTTCTTGCCGCGAGCTATCCCTTTACCAAGCGGTTCTTCGCGATGCCGCAAGCTTATCTCGGCATTGCTTTCAGCTTCGGCATTCCCATGGCGTTTGCCGCACAGACCGGCGAAGTGCCATTCATTGCATGGCTACTAATGGCGGCTAACCTGTTCTGGGTGGTTGCCTATGACACCGAGTACGCCATGGTGGACAAGGTGGACGATCTCAAGATCGGCATCAGGACTTCCGCCATTACTTTCGGTGATTTTGACGTGATAGGCGTGATGCTGTGCCATGTCATTTTTCTGGGCACCATGGTCCTGGTGGGGCTGATCCAGGAAATGGGCATTCTGTATTATGCGGGTCTCACGATTGCATTGGCACTAATGATTTATCAGTACCGCCTGATTCATGATCGTGACAGGGGACGCTGCTTCAAGGCTTTTCTGCACAACAACTGGGTGGGCGCAACGGTGTTTGCAGGGATTGCGCTCGATTACCTGATAAAGGGCGATCTCATAGGATGAAATATAAGGATCTGCGCGATTTTATCGCCCAACTGGAAAGCCACGGTGAGCTGAAACGCATCAAGGCTGAGATCGATCCTCATCTGGAAATGACCGAGATCTGCGACCGGGTATTGAAAGCGGGTGGCCCCGCCATATTGTTTGAAAAACCGAAGGGCCATACCATTCCCGTACTGGGAAATTTGTTCGGTACGCCACGGCGGGTGGCGATGGGCATGGGGCAGGAGTCGGTGGAAGCCCTGCGCGAAGTGGGAAAACTGCTAGCCTACCTGAAGGAACCCGATCCGCCAAAAGGCTTGAGAGATGCGTGGGAAAAATTCCCCGTGCTGAAGCAAGTGCTCAACATGGCGCCCAAGGAGCTTTCGCGCGCCCCCTGCCAGGACATCGTATGGGAAGGAAAAGACGTAGACCTTGGCAGATTTCCGATCCAGACCTGTTGGCCGGGTGATGCGGGGCCACTGATCACATGGGGATTGACCGTCACCAGAGGTCCGCATAAAACGCGGCAAAATCTGGGTATTTACCGGCAACAGGTTATCGGACCCAATAAACTGATCATGCGCTGGCTGGCCCATCGCGGCGGCGCGCTGGATTTTCGTGATTTCTGCTTGGCTAATCCCGGGCAGCCTTATCCGCTGGCGGTTGCGCTGGGGGCGGACCCGGCGACCATACTCGGCGCGGTGACACCAGTGCCGGATAGCTTGAGCGAATATCAGTTCGCCGGATTATTGCGCGGCGCGAAAACCGAAATCGTCAAATGCCTGAGCCATGATTTGCAGGTGCCGGCCAGTGCCGAAATCGTCCTGGAAGGCTATATCCATCCCGGAGAAACCGCGCTTGAAGGTCCTTTCGGCGATCACACGGGCTATTACAACGAGCAGGAGACTTTTCCGGTATTTACGGTAGAGCGCATCACCATGCGGCGCGATCCGATTTATCATTCCACTTACACAGGCAAGCCGCCGGACGAGCCCGCGATCCTTGGCGTGGCGCTCAATGAAGTATTCGTGCCGTTACTGCAAAAGCAATTCACGGAAATTGTCGATTTCTATTTGCCGCCGGAAGGCTGCTCGTACCGCATGGCAGTGGTCAGCATGAAAAAGCAGTACGCAGGCCATGCCAAGCGCGTCATGTTCGGTGTGTGGAGTTTCCTGCGGCAGTTCATGTATACCAAATTCATCATCGTCACCGATGACGACGTGAATATCCGCGACTGGAAGGAGGTCATCTGGGCCATTACCACGCGCGTCGATCCCGCGCGTGACACCCTGATCGTGGAAAATACGCCAATCGACTATCTCGATTTCGCAAGCCCGGTATCCGGCTTGGGCGGAAAAATGGGGCTGGATGCTACTAATAAATGGCCGGGAGAGACCAACCGGGAATGGGGCACGCCCATTGTCATGGATAAAGCAGTGAAGGTCAGGGTGGATGAAATTTGGAAGGATTTGGGGTTGTGACAACACTTTATTGTTCTAATAAACGCGGTAGATGATTACGGAGATGGATAGTGGAAATAGAAAAATTCTCTAAAGTTGCGGAGTCCCTTCGCCAATACCGTCGAGCTGAACTAAAAGATTTCGAGACAGAAATCGGTTCTAAGCCGATAGATCAGCTCTATGTGGACCCGTTGCCAGGGAACGCAATTCTAAATTCGGTCTTATCGAGCAACACTACGTTTCTTTTAGGTAGAAAAGGAACAGGGAAAAGTACGGTATTTGCGAAGGCGCAATCAGTCTTGAGGGAGCGCAAGAACATAATATCTATTTACATTGATGTTAAGTCTCTGTATGACGTTTTTGCCATGAATGATCTCCCAGAAGAAGGCTTAGTGGAACATGGAATATCTGCTGTAACTTATCGCTCTCATATATTAAGAAAGATTTTATTGGGCAATGTTATTTCTGAGCTTTTGAAGGAAGTAAATATTGCCTGTGACAATCTTTCGTTGTTCGATCGCTGGCTAGGAGCAAAAAAGCAATATGAAGAACTTAAGGGCAGCTTGAAAAAAATCGGTAAAGATGTCAAAGACACAACGTAAGCTTCCCCGTCAAGTAGACAGTTCAGAAGTAGAATTTTTCCCTGCGAGCAGTTGCTCGCGGAACACAACTGGGGGCAGGCTTCCCAGCGCGTCATGGGGTC
>JALYOY010000135.1 GCA_030856655.1 Pseudomonadota bacterium
GACCGATACCGGGAAGTCCTACATATCCATGCCGCCCATTCCCCCCATGCCACCCATGCCACCACCCATACCGCCCATGCCACCGCCCCCACCAGACTCTTCTTTCGGCATTTCTGCCACCAGAGCATCGGTAGTAAGCATCAGGCTCGCCACGGAAGCGGCGTGTTGCAAGGCATAACGCGTCACCTTGGTCGGGTCCAAAACTCCCATTTCCACCATATCGCCGTATTCGCTGGTCGCGGCGTTGTAACCAAAGTTGCCTTCGCCTTCCAGTACTTTGTTAATCACCACCGAAGGCTCGTCGCCGCAATTGGCGACGATTTGACGCAACGGCTCTTCCAGCGCACGCAGAACAATCTTGATGCCGGCTTCCTGATCATGATTGTCACCCTTGATGTTGGCCACGGCGGTACGAGTCCGCAATAATGCCACGCCTCCGCCGGGAACGATTCCTTCCTCCACCGCGGCGCGGGTCGCGTGCAGCGCATCCTCGACACGCGCTTTCTTCTCTTTCATTTCCACTTCCGTGGCCGCGCCAACTTTAATCAGCGCCACCCCGCCAGCCAGCTTTGCAACACGCTCCTGCAATTTTTCCTTGTCGTAGTCGCTTGTGGCTTCTTCGATTTGATTGCGGACCTGCTTGACCCGGCCTTCAATGGTTTTCGTATCGCCGGCCCCGTCAATGACGGTGGTTTCTTCCTTTCCAATTTCAATGCGCTTGGCTTGGCCTAACTCATTCAGCGTCGCTTTTTCCAATGACAGGCCAACTTCCTCGGCGATCACTGTGCCGCCTGTAAGAATGGCGATATCTTCAAGCATGGCTTTACGCCGATCCCCAAAGCCTGGAGCTTTGACTGCACAGGTTTTTAGGATACCACGAATATTGTTTACGACCAGGGTCGCCAGGGCCTCGCCGTCTACATCTTCGGCAATGATGAGCAGAGGCTTGCCGGCTTTTGCTACGAGTTCCAACACTGGCAGCAATTCTCGGATATTGGAAATTTTCTTATCGTGCAGTAAGATAAAGGGATTTTCCAGCAAGGCGATTTGCCTGTCTGCATTATTTACAAAATACGGAGAAAGGTAACCGCGATCAAACTGCATGCCCTCGACCACTTCCAGTTCGTTTTGCAGTCCGGAGCCGTCTTCCACCGTAATCACGCCTTCCTTGCCTACTTTTTCCATGGCATCAGCAATGATCTTGCCGATCTCCGGGTCTGAATTGGCGGAAATGCTTCCCACTTGCGCGATTTCCTTACCAGTCGTACAGGGCTTGGAAAGTTTTTTTAGTTCTTCAACTGTTGCGATCACGGCTTTATCGATACCACGCTTGAGGTCCATCGGGTTCATGCCGGCAGCAACAAACTTCATGCCTTCCTTGATGATGGATTGCGCCAGCACTGTAGCGGTGGTCGTGCCGTCGCCGGCTACATCCGAAGTCTTGCTTGCCACTTCCTTCAACATTTGCGCGCCCATATTCTCGAACTTATCTTTCAGTTCGATTTCTTTGGCTACTGAAACGCCATCCTTAGTGATGGTAGGCGCGCCGTAGGAACGCTCCAATACGACGTTGCGACCTTTAGGTCCTAGGGTAACCTTAACCGCATCGGCCAGGATATTGACCCCGTTCACCATCTTGTGGCGGGCTGAATCGCCAAATTTCACTTCTTTCGCTGCCATAATCTTTTCTCCTAATTTCCAGAAATATTGTATAAGGCGGTGGTTGGCAATTAACCCTCAACTACGCCCATAATGTCTTCTTCACGCATCACCAGGAGTTCTTCTCCCATGACCTTCACCGTCTGTCCGGAGTACTTACCGAATAGCACCTTGTCGCCAACTTTCACATCGAGCGGACGGATCTTACCGTCGTCGCCGGCCTTGCCTTTGCCTACGGCGATGATTTCGCCTTGATCGGGCTTTTCAGCAGCACTGTCAGGGATGACAATACCGGACGATGTCTTGCGTTCTTCTTCCAACCGCTTGACAATAACGCGGTCGTGTAAGGGACGAATCTGCATGTTTCTTTCTCCTGTTTAGAGTTAATACAATAAAAACCGCCGGGAATTGATATTGGTATCCAGATTCCCGGAATTGCTACAAAATCCTGTTAGCACTCACCACTAACGAGTGCTAATAATAGAGGCTATTACCGGAAATTTCAAGTACATGAGCAACAAATACTTATCGGAACGCAGCTTAAAGGCAGTCTGGCATCCGTGCACGCAGATGAAACAGCATGAGATATTTCCGCTCATGCCCATCGCCCGCGGCGGCGGAGCGTGGCTTTACGATTTCGACGGCGGACGCTACCTCGACGGTATCGGCTCTTGGTGGGTCAATCTATTTGGTCACGCCAATCCTCGCATCAACGCCGCCATCCGCGACCAGCTTGATACGCTGGAGCATGTCATGCTTGCGGGTTTCACTCATCAACCGGTGGTGGAGTTATCGGAGCGCTTGAGTAAACTCGTATCGGGCAAGCTCGGCCATTGCTTCTATAGCAGCGATGGCGCATCGGCAATTGAAATCGCTCTAAAAATGAGTTTTCATTACTGGCGCAACAGCGGTCATCCCGAAAAGAACTGTTTTGTCAGTTTACAAAACGATTATCACGGCGAAACACTGGGCGCACTGGCAGTCACCGATGTGGCGCTATTCAAGGATACTTACGCCCCGTTATTGCGCCGAAGCACGCATGTTCTCACTCCGGACTGGCGCTATGCGTCTGACGGTGAATCGCCCAAGGATTACGCACTGCGCGCCGCTACCGCGCTGGAAACGCATCTTGCCGACCATCATACCGAAACCGCGGCGCTCATCGTCGAACCGCTCGTGCAAGGCGCGGCCGGCATGGGCATGCATCATCCCGATTACCTCAAGCATGCAAGAAAGATATGTGATGCGTACCAGGTACATCTGATCGCCGATGAAATCGCGGTCGGCTTTGGTAGAACAGGAACCATGTTTGCCTGCGAGCAAGCGGATATCGTACCGGATTTTTTGTGCCTGGCGAAAGGCTTGAGCGGCGGCTACCTGCCGTTATCCGTAACAATGACGACGAATACGATTTATCAAGCGTTTTACCAAGACGAGACCGCGCTCGGCTTCCTGCACTCCCATACCCATGCGGGTAATGCACTAGCCTGCCGCGCCGCGCTGGCTACACTGGATATTTTTGAGCAGGACGGAATTATTGCTGCTAACCGCATTAAAGGAGATTATCTCAACCAAGCAGCGCAGCCAATCGCATCCCATCCCAAGGTAAGAAGCTTTCGTAACTGCGGAATGATCTGGGCGTTTGAAGTCGAAACCAAAGATTCTGCTTTTGCGGGAAAATTTTTTCAGGCGGCGCTCAAGCAGCAACTGCTGTTGCGCCCGCTTGGAAATACCGTCTATTTCATGCCGCCTTACATCATTGACGGGCCACAAATGAATTTGCTGGTAGCAGGAACATTGCGTGCACTTGATTCACTCTGAAAATTGTCGGGGTTCCGAAACGTATTGCAGCAGTTACACCTGGACCATGGCTCATTTCAAAATAGTAACTGCCTTATGTTTTGCGCTTGCCGCTACGTCGCTACCCGCGTTCGCACACAGTTTACCGACCTCCGTCAGCCGCGCGCTCAAGCAGGCAGGTATTCCCGAAGCTGCTGTCGGCGTTTATGTTCATGAAATTGGCGCAGCCAAGCCGCTGCTTGCCGTCAACGCAAGTGTAGCGATGAATCCGGCATCGGTAATGAAACTTGTCACGACTTTTGCCGGACTGGAATTGCTGGGACCGGCCTATACCTGGAAGACAGAGCTATACGCCAGTGGCATTCTGAATGGCGACATCCTTCAGGGGGACCTGATAATCAGGGGATATGGAGATCCGAGGCTCAATCTCGAAAATTTCTGGCTGCTCACTCGCCGCCTACGCCAGACTGGACTGCGGGAAATCACCGGGGACCTGGTGCTGGATAACAGCTATTTCGATGCACCCATCGGCGACGCGGCGGCTTTTGATGGCAGGCCTTACCGCGCTTACAATATATTCCCCGAAGCACTGCTAGTAAACTACCGGACACTGGCGCTGCGTCTGATCCCCCAACCTGAGCGCAAAACCGTTCGAATTATCGTCGACCCTCTGCCGGAGTCTCTAGATCTCAGCAACAATCTGAAACTAACCGGCGGTAAATGTGACGACTGGCACGACACACTCGGAACCGACATTCGCGCCGACATGAACGGCAATAGTCGCGCATCAATCGCGTTTAACGGCGCCTATCCCGAGGACTGCGGCGAGAAAACCCTGTTTCTCGGTCTGCACAATAGTCTCACCTATACCTTCGATCTGTTCAGGCAGTTATGGTTGGAACGAGGCGGGGTATTTCGTGGCAAGGCACGCATTGGCACAGCACCGGAGGGAATACTGCCCCTGGAAATCCATCAATCTCCTCCACTTGCCGAAATCGTTCGCGACATCAATAAATTCAGCAACAATATCCCCGCGCGGCAGCTCTATCTCGCCTTGGGCATGACCGTCGGCGCAGCAACAAACCCGGCCACCAGCGTAACCAGCGGCACGGCTAGCGGTAACACGCCTGCCACCCTCGCCAAATCGAACGCCGCAATCAGACAATGGCTCACTTCCAGGCATTTGCATTTTCCTGAATTGATAATAGAAAATGGCTCGGGTTTATCGCGCAACGAACGCATCAGCGCGGGCCATCTGGGAGGACTTTTGCTTGCAGCATTCAGAAGCCCGGTAATGCCGGAATTCGTTTCATCCCTGCCAATCACAGCGGTCGACGGCACTATGAAGAAACGTCTTAATGGCACTCCCATTGCGGGCCAGGCGCATATCAAGACCGGTTCGCTGGAGGGAGTGAGAACCATGGCGGGTTATGTGCTCGACAAATCAGGCAGGCGCGTAGCGGTCGTCTTTTTCGTCAATCACTCCAAATCCGGAAGCGCACAGTCAGCGATGGACGCGCTGCTGCAATGGGTTTATGAAAGACCGTGATGAGCCAAGGAAAAACCTTGTTCAGATGTTGGCTATTCAACCTTACTGTCCAACCCGCTCTCTGCAATTTCCGCCGCCCGCAGCAGTGCCTTGGCTTTGTTTTGCGTCTCGATCCATTCGCTCTGTGGCACGGAATCGGCCACGATGCCAGCGCCAGCCTGTACATGCAGCTTGCCGTCCTTGATGACACCGGTGCGGATAGCAATGGCCAGATCCATGTCACCATCGAATCCCAGGTAGCCCACCGCACCGGCGTAGATACCACGCTTCGAGACTTCAAGCTCATCAATGATTTCCATCGCCCGCACCTTCGGGGCACCGCTCACGGTGCCGGCTGGAAACGTGGCACGCAGCACATCCATTACATTCAGGCCGGGTTTGAGTTTGCCGTCCACATTTGAAACAATGTGCATGACGTGAGAGTAATGCTCGATTTGCATGTTCTCGGTGAGGCTGACCGTCCCGGTCTGTGCAACGCGTCCCACATCGCTGCGTCCGAGATCCATCAGCATTACATGTTCTGCGCGCTCTTTGGGGTCGGCCAGCAGATCGGCGGCCAGCGTTGCATCTTCCTCAATGGTTTTGCCACGCGGGCGAGTGCCGGCGATGGGGCGTACCGTCACGGTGCCGCCTTCGAGGCGCACCAGAATTTCCGGTGAGGCGCCCACCAGGTGAAAATCCCCAAAGTCGTAGTAAAACATGTAAGGCGAAGGATTGAGGCTGCGTAGCGCTCGATAAAGTGCCAGCGGCGATGCGCCATATGGCTTGCTGGTGCGTTGCGACAAGACAACCTGCATGATGTCGCCATCAACAATATAGCGTTTGGCACGTTCCACAGCGTCGATAAAATCCGCTTCATCGAATTCCGAGGCAGCCTTCCCGGGCTTGCGCGGCGCTTCTACCGGAATTTCTGCCGGCTTACGCAGATTCGCAAGCAATTCCTTCAAGCGTTTTTTTGCGGTTTCGTACGCTTCCGCTGTCTCCGTTGCGCCAGCTTCGCTGGGTGCCGCATAAACGATAAGATAGAGTTTGCCGGAAAGATTATCCACTACTGCCAGCTCTTCAGACAGTAGCAAGAGTATATCCGGTGTTTTAAGCGTATCAGGGCGGGCGTGGCCAGTAAGTTTACGCTCGATATATCGCACTGTGTCATAGGCAAAGTAGCCCACGAGGCCGCCGCAGAAGCGTGGCAAACCGGGGTATGGCGCAACCTTGAAACGCGACAGATATGAT
>JALYOY010000140.1 GCA_030856655.1 Pseudomonadota bacterium
CTATAACGAAGAACGACCCCATGACGCGCTGGGAAGCCTGCCCCCAGTTGTGTTCCGCGAGCAACTGCTCGCAGGGAAAAATTCTACTTCTGAACTGTCTACTTGACGGGGAAGCTTACGAAATGCCCAGACGCGCATTGCTGATTGCTGTACGCTCCCTCCTCGCTCTTCTCATCTTTGGTGCCATTGGAAAGCAATTGGCTATCCAGGTTCAACTAGGGGTTCAGCGTCGTGAATTTTTTCAGTTACTTCACGAATTTCTCGAACCTTTTCGCGGCGGCCGTCCTCAGTGTTGGTGTGTTTCAGCTTGTCGCACAGCGTGTGCCATCAGTCTCGTATGATCTGATCCGCACAGTTGCGGCCCTTAACATGGCGGTAGACGTTGATTTGGGAAGCCTCCTGCCGTGGGTGAATACAGTACTGCACTACATCATGCCAGTAGCGGTAGTGCTCGAGTGGCTGCTCTACCCGCCAAATGCCAGACTCGGAACAAGGCAATTACTGCTGTGCCAGGGTTTTCCGCTGCTCTACCTATCCTACTTGCTGATTCGCGGGGCAAACGTCGGCTGGTATCCCTACCCTTTCCTCGATCCCGCAACAGTGGGCGGCTATGGCAATGTCGCCCTCTATGTCATCGGAATAGTACTGTGTTTTTCCTCGTCGGCTGGTCGTTGCTTGTGTTGGGAAACAAGCTCAGGAACAAAAAATAACGCTCGATCATTGCGGAGGCAAAAAACCATACTATGCTTCTCTTAACCTACTTAAAGCATTATTCCCGCATCTGGTTTTATGAATGGCAGGCTATCCGACGGCAGGAAGCGGCCTTTTTCTTTTTCCTCACCGATGGCCCACTCTCTTTTGCTGCCATCTGGGATACCGCACGACAGGGAGAGCAAGCTAATCGATAGCTGGGCGATCCTTTGCGGATGTTGACGGTAATGAATTGAGGGAGAAAACTTCAGGCAGACATACTAGTAACTTTCTCCGCCTCCGTCTGCTAATTTTTCAGATATCGGTAAAGCGTCTCACGGGTTATGCCGAAGTCCCTTGCTACCTTAATTTTGCTCGCACTCCCTTCTACCAGAAAGCGAAGCTCGGTGGACTGGGCTGCATTAAGTGACGGCTTCCTTGTACACTCCCTTAGCCTTCGTAATCTCTATACCTTCCCGCTGCCGCTCTTTAATCCACCATGTTCAAATTCACTAAACACAGAGAGCATGGTAAATATCAGCGTGGACCGTGGATCGTCCTTCCTACTGAAAAAAACATATTCTCCTTGACGAACTCGACTGACACGCCCCTTAAGGATTAAACATCACCCCGCCCTACCGTTTGAGCAGATGGGCGAATTCATGGCAGCACTGCGAATCCAGGAAGGCATAGCAGCCAAAACCTTGAAATTTCTTATTCTGACTGCGGACCGGGGAGACAATTGGAGCGTAGTCGGAGGAGTTCAATTTGATAGCTGGAATCTGGACGATTTCCGGCATCAAGCATGGAAGAGCGTAACTGCTTCGGTTACACTCGACGATCCTATTCCGAATGTATTTGCTGTCAGTGAGTTTGGCTCCACCTTTACTCGCATAGCGTCGAATAGCGCCCTTTGAGAGAACTCGACTCTCCATTTTAAGGAGGCAATACTTTTCATATGAAATCGTCCGCTCATATTATTGGCGCCGGAGGTATCGGCATTGCTGCAGCGGTATGTCTTGTGCGGGCTGGCTGGGATGTGACCATGATTGAGTCCAACCCTGGTAAGGTTGCCGCTGGGCGCCGTAATGAAATGGCGCTTGATGGTCAGCCTATTCACGGCGTGCGCTTTGTTCACTTTGATGAGTGGATGCCGCCAGCGGAGGGGGTGGTGTTGCTATGCACAAAAACATTCGACAACGCTCCAATCCTGCAACGCATTGCGAACACCCAAACATTGGTGCCCATTCAAAATGGCTATGACAAGAAACTTGAGGAACTCGATCACCCTACGGAAGCTATTGCTTCATTTGTTTCCGAGTGTCCTGCTGACCGCCTCAGCGCCCGCATTACCCGCGCCGGATCACTGCACATTGGTCCACGGCGCAAAGTAAGCCGCGGCGAACATGAACGCATCAACGCCCTCGCCTCCGCCTTTACCAAAGGCAAACTATTTCCCGTCGAGTGCGTCGCAGATATTGGTCCATTCAAATCAACGAAACTAATGTACAACGCAGCCATTTCACCGCTGGCGGCAAGCGCCGGGGTTGATAACGCGGAGCTGCTCATCGATCCGCTCACGCAGAAACTGTTCTTCGCTTTGCTGCGGGAAAATTATTCAATCCTGCGTTACGCGGGTCTTACGCTGGAAAAGATTGGGCCATTTCATCCCGACACGGTCATGCGCATATTGCAAACGCCGTTCTTGCCCAAGCTCATGGGACTATTCTTCCGCCCTTCCCTGCGCGGAACATATTGCTCCATGAGTCCGGATATGGGAAGCGGCCAAACCGAAATTGATGCTTACAACGGACACCTTATTCGACTTGCAGGATGCTTTCCCTGTCCAATCAATAATGCCGTTATCAATCTAGTTGATCGAATTTCTCGCGAACGGCTTCCCCAGGCAGGAACGCACCTTCACCATCTCGTAACGTCACTGCCAGATGGAGCGGTGAAGTGAATTTGGTGACAGGCGGCGCGGGGTTTATCGGCTCACATCTCGTGCAACAATTGCTCAACAGCAGCGAACCCGTGCGGGTTCTTGAACACCCCTCTGCTGAGGTAAGTCATTTACCCCTTGAACGCATTGAACTTGTTCGAGCAGACATTCGTGACTCAGTGGCGATGCGCAATATGACGCGCGGCTGCGATCGTGTCTATCACTTGGCTGCTGATCCAAATCTTTGGCGTCACAATCGCTGTGAATTTGACGAGATTAATCATATTGGTACTCTCAATGTCATGCGTGCCGCACTCGACAGCGGGGTGAGTCGAGCGTTGTATGTAAGCACCGAAAGCATTCTGACATCGGACCAACCCGATGGCAGAGCCATTGAGTTTGCGCGTTTTTGTGAAGAGGACATGATCGGACCTTACTGCTTGAGCAAATTCCGCGCGGAACAAGCGGTGTTCCAACTTGCCGAAGCTGGCGCTCCGGTGATCGTGTGTAGTCCCACATTGCCCATCGGGCCTGGGGATCGAAATCAAACACCTCCAACTCGTCTTGCAGTTGCATTCTGTCAAGGAAAGATTCCGGCATATCTTGATTGTCAATTAAACCTGATTGATGTTCGCGACGCCGCTGACGGACTGGTACGTGCGATGCAACTGGGTCGACCTGGTGTTCGATATTTACTTGGGGGACACAATTATCGGTTGGTCGAGTGGCTTCAAGTTCTTGGAGATATTGTGAATCGCCCGGCGCCTCAATGGACTATTCCCTATCCGGCTGCGCTAGCGATTGGCTGGTTCAGTGAGTTGTGGGCCGACCACATTTCACATCGCATGCCTATGGCAACTGTCACGGGCGTGCGGCTTACAAAACGTTCCATGCACTTTGATCCTTCAGAGACCTTTGCCGAACTTGGTTTGAAGCCGCGGCCTATGGAGGAATCAACAAGGGATGCTGTGAACTGGTATCGTCAGCAGCATTGGATCTAACTTGGCAAAATCGGCAAAATCGCCATCTGGTTGCGGTGTGCCCCTGCTCTGATCTATGAAGAATATGTTATCGATGCGGAGTCCAAAAAACCGCTTCTTCAACGATGTGGTGCAGGATGTGCAGGCGTCGGTCCCGTCGTTGCAGGACCACCTCTCTGTCGAGTCGCTTTTTAGCGCAACTTTTGCGACATCTGTGTTTACGGTAACATCCAGCAAACATCCGTTTTTTGGACTCGCTCATCAGCAGCGTATGCAGCGAGCTCTTTGAGATGGGGGCGATAAATCCAATGGACACTCCACGCAATGGTTTGCCTAAATTTTACGCGGAGGTTAATTTATTAATTTGATATAAACTTTGGATAGCGAATGTAGGCTAAAGTGTATGTGAAATAAACTTTACGAAAAATATCTCACATAATCAGCGTTAAAACTATTAATGGCGGAGACGGAGTGCGAAACTTCGAACCGCATTCTGGAAATTCTAGAGGAATGGAACGACTATCTCAAGAGTAATGTTTCGTATTATCAGGAGCCGTCACCATGAGCGGCTTCACCAATGTTCTATCGGTAGCTCGGGCATTCTCGACTGCTGCCGCACTCCCACCAAAAAGATCTAAACGGCGTTATACCCCTCCGTTTTCCCTGCGCTTTACTACAGAAGAACGTAAGCGGCTGGATGAAATGGCAGGAAATCAGCCGCTGGGGTCGTATATTCGTGATCGCATACTCGGTG
>JALYOY010000206.1 GCA_030856655.1 Pseudomonadota bacterium
GCATTATGTTCATGGTCATGGTGTTGGAGATGCTTAGCAGGATGATCAAGGCAATGATCAGTTTGATTCCCTGAGTCTGCCTGCTAAATAGATCTACGGTTTTGTTATAGAAGCCCGCCAAGGCATACCATGGGACAATCTCAAACTTATCGAATTGCAGCTTTTTGTGCAATTTTGAAAATGTGATATCAGTTTGATCGGTGTCGTTCAGTAGCACCACCCAGACATGAGAGCCCTTAGTGCGCAGTAGTTGACGAGCGGTATCAATCGGCACGCGCAAAGAGGAATCGTCGTAAGACTTGGTGACAGTGGTAAAAAGGCCGCGGATTGTTACCTCTACCGCGTTAATTCCTCTTGATGTGGTGTTTGCAAGCAGTATAACCCGGTCGCCGACATCAGCGCCCAGGTTGCGTGCCAGTCCCTCGCCGATAATGATGCCCATTGGATCGTCAGTTGAGAGATTTTGGCCTGCTGAAATCTGTAAGCCATTTCCAAAATCCACTTGTTCTTGTGGATCGACGCCATCACCGATAAACGATAAGGTGGATTCTTCGTAACTGATCAGGCCGCTAAAGGAGAGGCGGGGGACGACCGTCTTGATTTGGTGCGATTCGTTTGCTGCTATCAGTTCAGGAACGATCTCCGGCAGTAGAAAGGCAAAGGGATTAGCTTTGCCAGCGTCGTGATAACCGGGGCGCACGATTTGCAAATGACCTAGTTGTGATTGGATCGTGGTTTCCCTGAATTCTCTGAGCATCCACTCCATAAAGCCGCTTGCCAGAAGCAATGCAGCGATGCCAAGCGCAACAGCACCCACTGCTATGATGCTGCGGCGCCTATAGCGCGTAATATTGCGAAACCCCAGGAAAAAGTCAAACCAGAATGTTCTCACCGCTCGCAACCTTTAACATTGATATATGCTCTGTGCGCAAAAAAGTCCGCGAAATGAAAGCTTGAAATATACCCTTGTCGAAAAATTTTACAATGAATTCTCTTGTACCGTGAATCTGCTAGAATCTTTCGTATTAAACGGTAAATGGGTCCAGGAGGGTTTTCATGATTCGCTGCAAACTTTGTCTGCTTCCCAGCAATGTACCGGGCGCCAACTTCGATTCCGCTGATGTCTGCGCTTTCTGCAGACATCATGTCCCTGAGGACAAGAACAAGCTTGATGTAGTTCATCGACACCGCCAGCAAGAACTGGAAACAACACTGAATGAGTGCCGGGGAAAGGGACCTTACGATGCGCTGGTCTGCTTGAGCGGAGGGAAAGACAGCTTATATCTCCTCTATCGTCTCAAAGTTGAGTATGGCCTGAATGTGCTTGCGTTTACAACTGATGTCAATATTCCTGATGTGGCATGGGCCAATATCCGAAGAACAATCGAAAAACTCGACGTCGACCATTTTGTATACCGTCCTTCCGCAAAGTTTTATTGGAAACTCTTTAGATTCCTGCTGATGAACCAGGAAGAGCGCGGTGCGGTATATACTGTTTCATATGTATACGCTCCGCTTTTCGAAGGTGATGCGTTAACAGTAGCAACGGAAAAGGGAATTCCGCTTGTTCTTGCCGGATATTCTCCAGGGCAACCGGAGCCAGAACGCATGGAGTTTGAATTTTCGAGCAAGCTCGTATCCGAGATCGACTGGACACCGCCGGGACTACGCGACTCGAGCGACTTCACGCAGGAGGAACTGGCCCGTTTCTGGAACCCTCACCGCTATCCGGCCCGAACCCGGTTTCCTCGTTATCTTGCCCCGCTACATGCATGGGATTATGACCAGGAGGCGATGATTCGTAAAGTTCATGATTTAGGACTTGTGAAGCGGCGCGCCCATGGGAACCCCATACACAGCAATTATCCTATAAACTGGCTTCTGATGTATTCAGATATTAAACACTTCGGTTATAACCCTTACGCACCCGAGTTTTCCGCCCTAATTCGTGATGGAAAGGCAGATCGCCGATACTGGAGCGTTATGGTCCCTTTCATCAATTTTATTATCCGGCACCAGTTGTTCCTTGGCCGTAATGTTGCATACCAGCTGCGGTGGCTTGAATTGAAAGAGAGTGACCTTCGAATCACGCAACCTCGCGGGGCATACGATCCAAAGCTTGAATAACGTCGGGGAACAGTAGCTGAAATAACGGGACACGGATGAGCCGGAGGACAATACCTGGTTTGTTGGAAACTCGCTGCGAGGCATCTCCCGCAGCGCCTGCATTTTTCACCCTCGGCCGGGATAAACGCTGGGAATCGGTAAACTGGGAGCAGTTTGCACAAAAAATCGCATGGATGAGTGCCGCCTTGACTGAAGAGGGTATAGGCAAAGGTGATCGTGTAGGAATTTTGGCGCCCACGTCGCTCGATTGGGAATATGCGCAGATGGGAGCATTTGCGGTTGCTGCGACAGTCGCGGGGATTGACCCGAATTATCCGCCAGATCAACTCGACCAGGTGATTAGACTCCTCGATCCTTCCGTGCTGTTTGTCCAGAATCATGCAGCGCTTGCAAAGATACCGGGAGACCTTCGTGATCGAATCAAGCTGATCATGATTTTTGAGGGAAACCCGCAGCACATATCCGAGCGCAGCGTACCGGATATTTTTGCAGCAAGCCATGCGCCCGAACTCAAGCAAACTGTTGCTGGTCCAGAACCGCACGACGCAGCCGTAATGGTTTTTTCTTCAGGAACGACCGGTTCGCCAAAAGCAATAGTGTTTTCCCACGAGCAGGTACTGGCCGCAATTGATGCGATTCTGGAGGCGTTTGACGATCTTGAGGAAGGAACCGTGCTGCTCTGCTGGTTGCCCCTGGCAAACCTTTTTCAGCGTGTCATCAATTTCTATGCAATCGGACGAGGTGCTATAACTTACATTCTAAGTGATCCAAGAGAACTTATGAATCATATCGGTAGCGTGGAACCCCATATTTTGATCGGGGTGCCTCGTGTGTTCGAGCGCATGCAATCGGGAATTGATGAGCGCATCGCGCAACTTCCACTTCCGGCCCGCTATCTGGCCCAGCGGTCCCTGCGTCTTGGGCGCGAGCAGGCACTCGCAAAAATTTCTGGAAAGCGGCCGGGTATCGTTATCACGGTTGGTTGGCATCTTGCTGATAAACTCATACTGAAGCGGTTGCGCGCGGTCTTCGGTAAGCGATTGCGCTATTTTGTCAGCGGCTCCGCTCCGATGCCGTTATGGTTGCTTACTTGGTTC
>JALYOY010000251.1 GCA_030856655.1 Pseudomonadota bacterium
ACCCATATGGCAGCGGTAAATAACAACACCGCACCTGCCTGGTGAGATGCGGCCAGCGGGAGAGGAACGATCAGCAGTAACGTCGCGATTCCCAGGCTGATCTGCACTACCAGCATGGCCAATAATAGGTTACAGGCGAGATGGGCCGATCCGGGAAGGGGTAAGCCTTTTGATTTAATCCAGAAGACTGGAACCACGATCGCCAGTATCCAGGCAAGCATCCGGTGGTCGAATTGCACCGTGGCCATATTGTCAAAAAAATTGCGATACCATGGTTCCAGCATGAAAATTTCCGGTGGAATGAAGTGCCCATTCATAAGCGGAAAAGTATTGTAGGCCAGACCTGCCCGAATGCCCGCGACAAAGCCTCCGGATAAAATCATTACGAATATAAGGGCGGTAATTGCGAGGGAAAAACTGCGCAGGCTTCGTAACCTGCTATTCCCAAGCGACAGGCCGCCGGGAGAAAGCAACCCCAGCGCCACATGAAGCATCGCGCCATAAATAATGATAGCAAGACCTAAATGGGCTGTGAGTCGATACTGGCTGACGTGGGGGTTATCCACCAATCCGCTTTTTACCATGTACCACCCCATTGCACCCTGCATGCCACCCAGTAAAAAAATTCCGGCCAGTTTCAGGCCCAGCGGCCCGGTAATTTCTTTCTTAACAATAAAATATAAAAACGGAATAAAAAAAGCGAACCCTATCACGCGCCCCAGCAGCCGGTGAAAATATTCCCACCAGAAAATGCCTTTGAATTCCTCCAGGCTCATGCCAAGATTGACTTTTTTATATTGAGGTGTCTGATGGTATTTTTCAAAAATCTCTTCCCAATCGCTTTGACTGACTGGGGGGATGGTGCCGATAATGGGCTGCCATTCGACAATGGAAAGCCCGGAATTCGTAAGCCGCGTGACGCCGCCGACAACTACAATAGCAAATACCAGAGCACAGCAGACAAGCAGCCAGATGGCAATGGATTTTTGCATAATAAAAATAGGTAGCTGCTATAAACGGAAGTTAGTAATCTCTGGACAACGCGGAAGAATTCAAATTGCAAGCGGCATGGACTATTTCGCGCGCATCAGACGCTGCTTGTCGCGCACCCATTCCTTCTGCTTCTCGGATTCTCGTTTGTCATGCTGCTTCTTCCCTTTGGCCAAACCGATTTCGAGCTTGATTTTCCCCGCTTTGTAGTGCATATCCAGCGGCACCAAAGTGTAGCCGGCGCGCTCCGCCTTGCCGATGAGTCGTTTAATTTCATCCGCGTGCAACAGCAACTTGCGAGTACGAACCGGATCTGGACTGATATGGGTGGATGCCGCCAGCAAAGGACTGATATGGCAACCGATGAGAAACAGCTCGCCGTTGCGGATAATGACGTAAGCTTCTTTTATTTGCACTCGACCTGCGCGAATCGCTTTGACTTCCCAGCCCTCGAAAACCACGCCGGTTTCGTATTTCTCCTCGATAAAATAATCGTGAAAGGCTTTCTTATTCTGAACGATGCTCATGTACGGGAAGAAAAAAGGTGAGTTCCATGCGGGTTTCGTGTATTTTAACAGCTTTCAATACTGTCTCGTCGTATCAGGCAGTTTATCCTAAATCCGGCGATTGGACCGGGGCGGAGCGTGCGTTCCGTCCGGAGCGAACTCGCCAAAAGGTGAAGTCAAGTGATGCAAAAAATCATTTCGGGTCACGGTGCTGGGTTGGCAAATGCTGAGAAGGGCAGAAAATGAACGGCCAACTGCCGCGCACGGTTTAGGTCATGGCTGAAATAGAAAAATCAGTTCTGGTCGGTTATTCCGCAAAACAAATGTTCGCGCTCGTGGACGCGGTTGAAGATTATCCGAAATTTCTGCCGTGGTGCGGGGGTTCATCGGTTATTCCGCAGGACGCGGCCGTTACTCATGCGACTATCATTATCAATTATCATCACATCAAACACAGCTTCACTACCGAAAATACCCGGCGGGCGCCGGAATTGATCGAAATGACATTACTGAACGGCCCGTTTCAAAATCTCGACGGTCATTGGCGCTTTATTCCTCTCGCGGAAGATGCCTGCAAGATAGAGTTTCGTTTGCATTACACATTCTCCCACATATTTCTGGAAAAGCTGGTGGGGCCGGTGTTTTACATTATCGCCAACAGCTTGGTGGAGGCATTTATCGAACGTGCGGAAGAGGTTTATGGACACTCGTGAACCGTCAATCGAAGTCGAAGTCATTTATGCATTACCGGACAAGCAGAAGATGCTTCGGTTGAGCCTACCGGCCGGAACAACAGTGCAGCAAGCTGTAGAGCTTTCGGGAATCCTCCGCATTTTTCCGGAAATTGCCTCTTCCCATAATAAGCTGGGCATATTTGGCAAATTGGTCAGGCCCGATACGATCCTGCGCACCTGCGATCGTGTAGAGATTTACCGGCCTTTAGCCGTCGATCCCAAAGAGAGCCGTAGAAGACGCGCAAAAGAATCCGGGACGCTGACAAAGAATGAGAATCGAGCAGTCTGCCGAACCTGAAGAATCGAAGGGAGAAAGTGGCTCCCCTGAGAGCAGATTTTGACTCGGACAGGGTATAGCGAGCCCAAATGGGAATACTCGTGCTACTCGTGCAACTTGCCCTGGCGAAATAAATAATGCGGATATACTGGTTCAAGCTCGTGATCCTGCCGCAAGATCTATCCCCGTTGCGGGCATTAGCTGCCGACCCCAACGGTTCGTTTCCCGCAACCCTTGGGTTTCGCTATAATGCTGCTTTGTGAAGGATCAACATTATGGGACTGGTGGAAAAAGCTCTGACCTTCGACGATGTTTTGCTGCTTCCCGCACACTCCGTCGTTTTGCCGCGTAATGTTAATTTAACTACTCGGCTTACCCGCGCAATCTCACTTAATATTCCGTTGGTTTCTGCCGCCATGGATACGGTTACCGACGCACGGCTTGCTATCGCTATTGCTCAGGAAGGTGGCATCGGCATTATCCACAAAAACATGCCGGCAGAGTCTCAGGCGGCCCATGTCGCCAAGGTCAAACGATTTGAAAGCGGCGTGGTGAAAGAACCCATTACCATTCCTCCCGATATGACCGTGCGTGAAGTGCTTAATCTCATCCACAAATATAAGATATCGGGTTTGCCAGTCGTGGAAGGCTCCAAAGTCGTTGGTATTGTCACCAATCGGGATCTGCGCTTCGAAACCAATCTCGATCAACCCATCAAAAATATCATGACGCTGAAAGAGCGGCTCGTGACAGTAAAGGAGGGTACCACCCGCGAAGAAGCGATGGCGTTGTTGCACAAACACCGGTTGGAAAGAGTACTGGTAGTGAACAGCGATTTCGAGTTATGCGGATTAATTACAGTGAAAGATATCATCAAGACATCGGAGCATCCCAATGCGTGCAAAGATGATCTCGGGCGCTTGCGCGTGGGAGCTGCCATCGGCGTCGGCGATGGCAGCGAAGAACGCGCGGAAGCATTGGCCGAAGCTGGCGTGGACGTAATCGTGGTGGATACCGCGCACGGACATTCCCAGAGTGTGCTTGACCGGGTGCAGTGGGTAAAGAAGCGCTTTCCCGGGATCCAGGTAATTGGTGGCAATATTGCCACCGCTGCCGCTGCCAGGGCGCTGGTAGACCAAGGGGCTGACGGCGTAAAGGTCGGTATAGGTCCTGGCTCAATTTGCACCACGCGCATTGTCGCTGGTGTGGGGGTGCCGCAAATTACCGCAATCAGGAATGTGTCCGAGGCGTTGAATAAAACCGGCGTGCCGCTGATTGCCGATGGTGGCATCCGCTATT
>JALYOY010000260.1 GCA_030856655.1 Pseudomonadota bacterium
GCATTGCGTATGGTGCCGGACCGGGTTCTTTCACTGGTCTGCGCATTGCTTGCGGCGTGGCGCAAGGACTGGCTTTTGGCGCAGGCCTGCCGGTGGCAGGCATATGCACTTTGGAAGCATTGGCGCAAGAAGCCGGGGGCGGTAAGGTGATTGCCGCACTCGACGCTCGTATGAACGAGATTTATCATGCTGCTTATACCAAAACGGTGGATGGGTGGCTCCCGGCGAGCGAACCGACTCTTTGCCTGCCGCAACATGCGCCATTGGTGCCGGGGTGCAACTGGACTGGTTGCGGCAGCGGTTTTGCCATCTATGAGGAAGCGTTGCGCACTCGCTACAATGGATGTGTCAGTCACATTGTCGGCAAGCTCAGGCCTCATGCGCGCGCCATCGTTCAGTTGGCAGCGCCGAGATTTTCAAAGGGACTGGGGCTGGACCCCGCCGAGGCCGCGCCGCTCTATATCCGTAATAAGGTAGCTCTTAAGGAAAAGGAACGATGAGCGCCCAATTGCAAGAGATGCCGCAAATCAGGCGGATGTTTCTGACAGACCTGGACGAGGTAGTCGCTATCGAGCGGGAAGTATTTCTCTTCCCCTGGACACGCGGAAATTTTAGTGACTCCATCGACTCCGGCTATCATTGCCTGGTGTTAGAGGAGGGGGGGCGCCTTTTTGGCTACGGGGTGATGATCATTGGAGCGGAAGAAGCTCATTTGCTTACGCTCAGTATTTCCGCAGGATCGCAACGGAAAGGCTGGGGTGAGCAATTGCTGTGTCATTTCATCCATCTCGCCAAAGAGCAGCATGCGCGGTCCATGTTTCTGGATGTGCGCGAATCCAATCATGCTGCTGCCAGGCTTTATGAAAGGATCGGGTTCAGGCGCATCGCCAAACGGAAGGATTATTACCCTGCGATGGGCGGGCGCGAAGATTCAGTAGTAATGGAGTTGATGTTGTGACCGCATCCGGCAACGCCAGGCGCCAAGAAATACTTAAAGAGCTGGGTTTGATGCCGTTATGGCGTGCTAAAGCGCCCCATACGCCCCATCGAGCTCCTCCTGTGGAGACCGGGTTTGCGGAGCATATACCTGCTAACCAAATTAATGTGACTGAAGACCGGCGTTCAAAAATCCTGCGAATGGGTTGGGATCAACTCAAGATGAGCGTCGCGGGCTGCACCGCCTGCCCGTTGTGCCAGTCTCGTACCCGCACGGTATTTGGCGTAGGCGCCGAGGATGCCAACTGGCTATACGTCGGCGAAGGGCCAGGTTTCGAGGAGGATGCTGCGGGGGAACCCTTTGTCGGGCCATCCGGCAAACTGCTGGATAATATGCTGGCGGCAATCAATCTGAAGCGCGGCCAAAACGTTTACATCGCGAATATCGTAAAATGTCGTCCACCCGGTAACAGAAATCCCAATTCCGATGAAGCGCAGCAATGCGAACCGTATCTTGCTCGCCAAATTGCGTTGATCAAGCCTAAACTTATTGTTGCACTGGGGAAAGTCGCTGCGCAGAACCTGCTGCATACCGATGCTACGCTTGCCAGCCTGCGTGGCCGGCTGCACGAGCATTCCGGAATCCCCGTTATTGTCACTTACCATCCGGCGTATTTGCTACGCACGCCACAGGATAAAGCGAAGGTCTGGGAGGATTTATGTTTCGCCAGAAGCACAATGCAAAGTTTGTTGCAATCAACGATCTAATCCCCATTTACATTAAATCAGGATTTTTCAGGAAAAATTCCATGCATAACTTGCTATTGTCCCTGACATTGCTTCTTGCCATTACCTTAAGCGGCTGTGGTTACAATACCCTACAGTCCACCGACGAGCAGATCAAGGCAAGTTGGGCAGAAGTTTTGAATCAGTATCAGCGCCGCGCCGACCTGGTTCCCAACCTGGTCAATGTAGTGAAGGGTTTTGCCGCGCAGGAAAAAGAGGTGTTGCTGGGTGTAACTAATGCCCGCTCCAGAGTGGGCAGCATTCAGGCCACGCCAGAACTGATCAACGATCCGGAAGCGCTTGCCCGGTTTCAGAGCGTACAGGGAGAATTGACGAGTGCGCTCTCTCGCTTGCTGGTGGTGGCCGAAAATTATCCGCAACTTAAATCAGACGCTAATTTCCGTGAATTGCAGGCCCAACTGGAAGGGACCGAAAATCGTATTACTGTAGCCCGCAACCGTTACATCAAGGCGGTTCAGGAATACAACGTGACAGTGCGCTCATTCCCCAGCAATCTTACTGCAATAGTAATTGGCTTCAAGGTAAAGCCTAGTCTCACGGTGGAAAACGAAAAAGAAATTTCCACGGCCCCCAGGGTGGATTTCAGCACGCCATCGTCAGCAAAATAAAAAAACTGGCTGATATGATTCAAGCCTGGGGAAAAGCGCTCACGTTGGTCGCACTGTTTCTTTCTGCGCCTATATCGAGCGCGGAAGTAGCGGTGCCGCCGCTCAAGTCCCCCGTCACCGATCTGACCAAAACGCTCTCGGCAACTGAAATCGCGCTACTGGAGCAAAAACTGGCGGCGTTTGAGGCGAAGAAGGGCAGCCAAATCGCAGTATTAATGGTCCCCACTACGCAACCTGAAACAGTCGAGCAGTTCTCCATCCGCGTTGCCGAAGCCTGGAAACTGGGAAGAGCAGAGGTGGACGATGGCGTGCTGTTGGTAATTGCCAAGCACGACCGGGTGTCCCGCATAGAAGTGGGCTATGGGCTGGAAGGCGTGCTGCCGGATGCGGTGGCGAAACGAATAGTCGAAGGAATAATGGTTTCAAGATTCCGGGAGGGGAATTTCGCGGGGGGTATCGATGCGGGCGTCGAACGGATAATGGGTGTAATCGAAGGAGAGCCGCTGCCATTACCCCGACAGAGGCGTGGTAACGGCGCCCAGGCTGGGTCGGGGATCGTTCTTGACAATATTATTCCCATTTTTATCGGACTCATCGTGCTCGGCAAGATATTGCAGTCTCTGTTCGGACGTTTCGTCGGCGCAGCGGTGATGAGTACTGTGGCAGGATTCACAGGCTGGTTAGTTTTTTCTTCAATCGTCATTGCCGCGCTTATCGCTTTTTTTGCATTTTTTGTCAGTCTTTTCGGGAATGCTGGCGGAGGCATTTCCAGGGGCGGCCACGGCGGTTGGCCGGGCGGCGGCTTCGGCAGGGGCAGTGGAAGGGGCGGCTTTGGCGGCGGCGGTTTTAGTGGAGGTGGCGGTGGATTTGGCGGTGGTGGCGCATCGGGGAGATGGTAGATGAACTTCGCGCGCATACTGCGGCATCTATTTACGGGTCAGCTGGCGGTAAGGCGCATATTTCCCGTTTCCTCCCTGGCAGCTATTGAACAAGCCATCAAACAGTCAGAAATAGGCCATGAAGGTGAAATCCGTTTTGCGGTGGAGGCTGCATTGGATATGCTGCCCCTGCTTAGGGATCAGTCGGCGCGAGAGCGGGCGTTAGAGGCGTTTTCCCAACTCCGGGTATGGGACACCGAGCATAACAACGGGGTGCTGATTTACCTCCTGCTAGCTGATAGGGATGTGGAAATCATTGCGGACCGGGGAATTAACATCCGAGTCGGCAGCGAGGAATGGGAAAGGATATGCCGCCAGATGGAAGCCGATTTTCGGTCCGGCCATTTCGAATCAGGGGTGATCTTGGGAATCAAATCCGCTGGTCATCATTTGCAAGCGCACTTCCCGATAGGGCGGCAGGGTGGAGAGAATGAGTTGCCCGATGTTCCTGCCATTTTATAGCCGGTATTCGAGGATTCTTAATGTCCTTTATGAGCCCCGATTAGATGGAGTGAATCTTCAATGCTCTGGTTGCGTAGGTGCCATTGGCGTATGAGCGCCATGATGGCGGCCACGAATAACCCGAACAGAACAATGACGGTATACACATGTACATCGAAACTCACCAGTATCGCATATACTGTTAGCATGGCGAGGATGCTCAGGTTTTCGTTGAAATTCTGTACCGCTATGGAATGACCGGCACCCATCAAGATATGCCCGCGGTGTTGCAGCAGAGCATTCATTGGGACGACGAAAAAGCCTGCCAGCCCGCCGATCAGCATCAGTAGTATGATAGAAACCCACAGGTCGCGTGCCAAAATCATGGCCATCACTACAATACCCATGGCAATGCCGAGAGGGATGACTTTCACAGATTGGCGCAGCGACACCAACCGTGCCGCTAAAACCGCCCCTATCGCAATTCCAATGGCGACCACGCCCTGTAATTGTGCCGCTTTATTTAATGGGTAGCCGAGCGCGGCATCGGCCCATTTCAGTACAATAAACTGCAAAGTTGCGCCTGCGCCCCAAAACAAGGTGGTTACGGCGAGCGAAATCTGCCCGAGCTTGTCCGACCACAGCAGTTTCATGCAATGGCTGAACTCGTGAATCAGGAATAAAGGATTTTTCTTGAGAATACGGTGGTCGACGCCGGTATTGGGAATGTACAGGTTGAAGATAGCTGCTGTGCTGTAAAACGCGGCGATAAGGAGAATACTTGCTTCCGGTGTCGTATCCACGCCCGTGTCTATGTAGGGGAAGTCGAACGCTAGAAATACGGAAGAGACCGCTGGTGTAATTAGCAATCCGCCTAATACCGTGCCAAGCACGATAGAAGCCACGGTTAAGCCTTCGATCCAGCCATTGGCGATGACCAATTTTTCCGGCGGCAGCAATTCGGTGAGAATGCCGTACTTGGCGGGAGAATAGGCGGCAGCCCCAAGCCCGACTACCGCATAGGCGGCAAGGGCAAGATACTGGTGGGAGGCCAGGAAAAGCAGGCTACAGCCAACAATTTTGATAGAGTTGCTGATGAACATTACCCGCCCTTTAGCCATAGAATCGGCAAACGCGCCGACGAAAGGGGCAAGAATCACATAGAATAAAACAAATACAAACTTGAGCATGGGGGTGAGGTAAGCGGGAGCGTGCAGTTCTATCAGAAGTGCAATGGCAACGACCAGCAGCGCATTATCTGCCAGCGAAGAGAAAAACTGTGCCGCCATGATGGTATAAAATCCGCGTTTCAAGCTATCCCCTTCAAAATCTTCTTGCAGTAAGACGCGAGATTATACAATGGCCATGCGAGCCCATCTTGAGAGAAAGTTTTATACCATGAAACCGCTTGGGCGACCAACTTGAGTGACCATTAAACGCCTTATTTCAATACCAATGATGAAATCTCTTTTAGGTTCCGGACACTAATGTCGCGGCCCATCCAGGCACTCATTGATCTATCGGCGCTCGAGCATAATCTTTCCATCGTTCGCCGTTATGCGCCTCACTCGCGCGTAATGGCCGTGATCAAGGCTGATGCTTACGGTCATGGATTGCTGCGTGCTGCCGGGGCGCTGAGGGAAGCAGACGGTTTTGCCATGCTCGAAATGGACGCAGCCGTGCGCCTGCGGGAAGCAGGATATCGCCAGACCATCCTGCTGCTTGAAGGTTTTTTTGCCATGAAGGAATTGGCATGGATCGAGCAGTATCATTTAAGCACTGTCATCCACCATCGCGAGCAGCTGGAAATGTTATCAGCATACAGGCTGCGCGGTAAGCTGGATGTGTTTCTAAAGCTCAATACCGGCATGAACCGACTCGGATTCACGCTTGAACAATTTCCGGCAGCGTTGGAAACGCTGAAGGCAAACCCCGCCGTCGGCCAGATTACGCTCATGACGCATTTTGCCCGTGCCGATGAGTCCGATAGAAACGAAAGCGTGGCCGCACAGTTGCAACGCTTAAACGCTGTTGCTGCGGGACGAAATCTGCCGCGCTCCTTGGCCAATTCAGCTGCTATCCTCCGTTATCCGGAAACACACGCCGATTGGGTGCGTCCCGGGATCATGCTCTACGGCGCCTCGCCGTTTACTGACAGGACAGCTACCGAACTGAATTTGCATGCCGCAATGACGGTATCAAGCCGCCTTATCGCGATTCAAACGCTTAAATCAGGAGACGGAGTTGGATATGGTCACGTCTTTCGCACCGATCGGCCGATGCGTGTGGGCATTGTCGCGGGCGGCTATGCCGATGGCTATCCTCGCCACGCTCCTGTGGGGACCCCGGTGCTGGTGCACGGCAGGCGCACCCGGCTCATCGCTCGCGTGTCCATGGATATGCTACATGTCGATTTGAGCGAAATCGAAAACGCCGGAGTGGGCAGCCAGGTAACGCTGTGGGGAAAGGAAATGCCCGTGGATGAGGTGGCGCGATCGGCGGGTACAGTAGGCTACGAATTGTTGTGCGCCTTGGCGCCGCGGATGCAAATCGTAACGTAATCCCTATGCGCGAAGGCTATGGTTCCCCGTGTTATCCCATTGCCGGCTTTTTTCTTTTTCAATTGCGCATGGGCATAAGATGCAAAAAGGCGGTCCCATCGACCGCCTTTTTATTTGCGAGGTTTCAAATTTCCCGGAGCTATTCGATTTTTGCCTTGCCCCGCAGGTCGGCGACAAAGGTGGCAAATTGCCGTTGCAATACGCGTTGCGCCAGATTTTGCTTTATCTCCTCGAATGGCGGAATTTTCAATGGCCGCACGTCATCTAACCGGATTACATGCCAACCAAAAGGGGTTTTCACCGGCTGCTCGGTAAGTTGGCCTTTGCTCAATTTGGTCAAGGCTTCGGCGAAGGGTTGGACATAGCTACCGGCAGGACTCCAGTCGAGCTCGCCACCCTTATTTTTACTGCCGGCGTCCAGGGATTTTTCCTGGGCAATCTTGTCAAACTTACCGCCTTTCTTGATACGAGCAATAATATCCTTGGCCTCCGCCTCGGTACTGACCAGGATGTGATGCGCCTTATATTCTTTATCGCCCATCTGAGTTTTCAGTGTTTCATATTCCTTGCGCAGCTCTTCATCGGCGACCGGATGGTTTTTTACATAATCAATTTGAAATGCTCTAACCAGTGCTGTCAGGCGGGCCATTTCCATCTGGGTTATGAAATCGGGGTCCTTGTCGAGCCCTTTTTTCAGCGCTTCCTGGGCTATTACTTCTTCGGTTATGAGATCATCACGCAAGGCTTTCCTGGTGTCAGGACTGTCCGGCTGACCTTGGGCGGAGCGCGCTTTCACAATGAAGTCTAGGCGCGACTGCGGAATTGCCACTCCATTTACCTTGGCCATGGGTGAGGTAGTAGATTGCGCCTGAGCCATTGTTACGGCGATCAGACCGGAAATACCGAGCACCGTCAATTGAGAAAATTTCATAAAACGCATAGGATTTCCTTGTCAGTGGAGTCAGTGGGTTGAATCAAATCAGATTTCTTCCGGAGTATACGCCTTTACACTCAGCGCGTGAATATCCTTATGCATCATCTCGTTTAGTATCGTATAAACCAGCCGGTGCCGGGCCAAGGTGGATTTCCCGAGAAACTTGCGTGAGACAATAGTAAGAATATAGTGTCCGCCGCCGCCTTTAGCGCCCTCATGCCCTGCATGCCTGGCGCTTTCGTCCACAATTTCGATCTGTTCCGGATCAAGAGAGGCAAGCTTCCGCCTGATTAGTTCGACCGTGCTTACCATGCTCGTTATGCCGATGACGGCAGAACTTTCTTGAATGGCCTGACTATCAGTTTTGCATATACGCCCGAAGTGGCATATGGATCGGCTTCCGCCCAAGTACGCGCCGCCTCGAGCGACTCAAATTCAGCCACGATAAGACTGCCGGAAAAACCTGCGGGGCCGGGGTCGGGGCTGTCAATCGCCGGGTATGGCCCCGCCAGGATAAGACGCCCTTCCTTCTGTAATGCGTTGATGCGTTCGAGATGCTCAGATCGAGCTGCCAGACGTTTTTCGAGGCTATCGGGACTATCTTCACCGCTTATTGCATATAGCATCATGCTTCTTCATCTTTCTTGTCTTCCATATATTTTCCCAGCATAAGCCCCTGTACCAAGACAAATGCCAGCATCAGCCCCATGAAGCCGAACAGCTTGAAATTGACCCAGGCTTCCGTGGAATAATTAAATGCCACATAGAGATTAGCTGCGCCCATCAATGCGAAAAATGCGGCCCAACTGGCGTTGAGGCGGCTCCATATCGATTCCGGTAGCGTGATCTGCTCTTTCATCATGACACGAATAAAATTCTTCTTGAAAACCGCGTGTGCTAATAGCAGCGCCCCGGCGAACAGCCAGTAGAGAACAGACGGTTTCCACTTGATGAAAGTTTCATCCTGCAGTATCAGTGTCGCACTGCCGAAGATGACGATAATAACGAGACTTACCCACAGCATGGTGTCAACTTTGCGGTGGCGAAACCATACCCAGCCTATTTGCGCAAAAGTGGCCGCAATGGCTACAGCAGTGGCAGCGTAGATTCCATAGATTTTGAAAGTGACGAAAAACAGAATCACCGGAAAGAGATCAAAAAGAAACTTCATAAATGTCGAACGACGCGCTTTGCGGTGGATTGATGAACGTAATTATGGCCGTTAAATTTATAAATAGCTATTGAATCTCATGGGATAGACGGATGAAATAGATCCAGCTAATTGGAACCGCAACGGGCCTGCCAGTCTCCGGATTGAGTTTGATTGAAGAGGAATTAATATCCAGCATAGTCGTAAAAATATGCTCCGTAAGGGACTGGATTGCGCCCATGCGATTCGATTCGACCAAAAACCTTTTGCCGCCCGAAAGCCGGTTAACGCTGCTAGTTAATGCGTCTCCAGTATGCCTTCAATGTAAATGTACTGGCGCTACTTCGCCCTCTTCGGGAAATTCGGCATGTACCACTTCACCTTCAGGATTCGGAAACAGCGGCGCGCCGCATTCTTCGCAATACTCCAGCAGGAAACGATTGTCCAGCAATGTGGTATGCGCGATACCGCATTCCTGCAATGTCGCTTCAATTTGTGCCACAGTGTCGCTGTTTTCGTCTTCGTCTCCTACCAGCGCCCAAACGATGCCGTAGAGCACGTCGTCGCGATCCTTCAAGGTAAAACTTACACGGTATTCTTCCAGCCATTGGTCATAAAAAGGCGCAATCACCGCACGCAGCCTGTTTGCGGAAATATTTAAAGTGGATTGCAGAAACTCAATCGTGGCATGCATGGAGTAGGGCCGGGCGAGGCGATCCGCCATGCGCCACGCCGAAAAAAAACCATCGGGTATCAGCAATTCAAACGCGCAGCCCTGGAATAACGGCCGCAGGGCTTCGGCGCCCTGTGTCTGCCATGTAAGCAGTATTTCCTGTTTCGAAAATTTTATCCCTGGCGAGTTGCCGACGCCCTTATCCTCGCTAATCCTGTCGACTTCCTGCCAGCGGAACATGGGCTTTCCCTGGGGTACGGCAATCGCACCGAGGAGATAACGGGTATCCGACAGGAAGCGCCCGGTTTCAGCCAGCTGTCGCGGGTTCATATGCACATCCCGCGCTCCGGCTACTGCCGCCGTCCATAGCTTGTCGGCCAGTTCATGTGTAAGGTGATAGCCGCGCGGCAACTGGTCGGGGCTGAACAGGCAATTTGCCAGCACGAATTGAACATCCGCCGCCAGCACATGCGCCTGCAACTGCACTCGGACATTGGCGAGCACCGATTCAGTTATCGGACCCGAAGGGATAGAGAAGCGCGACCAGGTCAGCACAGGCACTGCAAACATCAGCACATCATAGCCGCGGCCTTCCCGCATCAATATACTGCATTCGATTGCCGCTTCAATGGCATAAATGAATTCACCGTAACCTGCGGGATCAGTGTCGTAGAGTTGGTCCAGTGCCGCTTCGAGGTTCTGGTCGTCGCCCGTGCGCAGTTGCCCGTGTACCTTTGCCGCAAGCCGATTCTCCCAAAACGCGTCCTCGATACGGCTGCCGGAAGCCGCAAGTCCCGCCGCCAGGCGGAAAAGCTCCTGAACCACGCGCGGAGATTTGGTGCGATGAGGTACGCGAGGTTTTTTCATGAAGGGGGTTGATGCGTAACGGGCAAGAAGCCATTTTAACCTAAATCTGCTGGTTTGAAGGAAGGAGTCTCTTTGCCGGACCGAGACACATGGTTTTGGGAAAGCCATCTAACCGAGGAAAAGGGTTGACTGCCGCCATATGGCGTTAGTGTCGATTTTGAGAATCGTACTCTCCTTTTATAGCGCACTGGAGTTCAGCATTGAACGCCGGCAGATGGGAACTCGTGTCGCTTGATGAGAGGAAACTCATTAACTTTTTCACTCCGACCAACTTGGTGCTTCTAAAGTTGAACAATGATAGTCCGCCTTAAAGTGTCATAAAGTTTTGCTAAAGTCTGCGGTTGAGCTCCGAGGGATATCAAAAGAATGTTACCCGGAAAGGCATGTGCAAAATTAATGGAGGGAAAAATGACATGGCCAACGAAACGACGTTATACGTTAATCAAAGGAAAGTATTGGATTCATTACCCTGATATCCCGAAGCAAGGCCCGGAACCAGATGGCGACACGGTAAGATTTGAACCGGATAACATGCAGTCAGTACGCAATTTACCTTGGCATTCCGGCAGAGGCCCGGCTTTCAATAGGCGAAAAAATATTGCTGTCCGCTACGAGGGAATCGATACGCTGGAAACCCATTTCAATCGCGCACATCAGCATTTACAGTTCGCCAACGCCGCGCGCGACGAAAATCTGCGTTTACTCGGTTTCCGGAAGGTTGTCTTCTTTACAGACCAGCCCAATAAGGTGCAATCAGTTGAAAAAAACCCGTTGCCGGGTTATGTCATTGCAAACGGGATCGAAGCCAATGGCAGGCTGCTCGGTCTCGCTTACAGCGGCACATCTGGCGGCGCATCTGATTTAACGGATGGAGAAAAAATTTTTGTTGATGAAGATTTGCAGAGTCAGAGCGTCAATGCAAAGCTTGTCGAAGCCGGATTGAGCTATGTGGAGCCGTACGACACCATGCCACTTTCGCTGATTGCTCACTTAAGAAAATTGATTGCCGGGGCCCGTTCCATGCCGGGAAAAGGATTTTGGACGCACGAAGACGTGAATACCCGCAAAGAGGTTCAGATCGGCGATTTTGCTAAACTTGAAACACTCGTTTTATGGCCGAAGCTATTCCGGCGCCTTGCAACTTATTTTTCCGAGGGCAATTCGGGCTTAGCACAGTTTGATACCTGGGTTCGCAAGGATCCGATCCATCGGGATGACGCGCTCAGACTGCCAGACGGAGAAAAAGGGAATATGCATAACACCTATATTATAAGTGGAGATTCCTTAAAACTTCAGTTCAATCCTGAGGAGCTTCTTATCGAACCGGATCCGAAGCGAATATTTTAAGCGTAATGCAGTGCCCGAGCGTGAACACAGTCACAAACTTGGCGATATCCTTGAAACTGGTAAGAAAAAATACCACACTCAACAAAAACAACAGGTGGTCGTAGCCGGTAAGCATGTGCGTTGCGCCTAGCCCAATATACTGAAATCAACGACCAGCGTAAGGCTAAATCTCGCATCTTCAAAACCTATAGTGGCAATTCTTCTAGGAATTGAAGGAACAAAATTAAGAATTTTTTTGCAAAAGCGGCCAAGCGCGCAGCTCGGGGCATGCCATCCGCTTTGCAGTATTGAATCGAATTGTTACTTTCACAGTTGCTCTTGGCAGAAGCAATGTAAAGGAACCCTTCATTCGTGGTCATGGCGATGATGCGCGTCTGGATAATGTGAGTGCGAGTGCGTTACTGGCTCATGACTATGCTGATGGGTATGAGATCCAGTCATCACTTTTATATGCGCATGCTGATGGTGATTGTCATGCGTATGCTCATGCTCGTGTTTCAACCCCTCATGTGTATGTAGATGATCATGTTGCTCTGTTAAATGCAACCACACTCCGCACGCCATGAATACCGCCGCAACCATAAACTGGATGGATAGCGGTTCACCAAGTAGAGGTATCGCCAGAAAAGCACCGATGAAGGGGGCCGTCGAGAAATAGGCGCCGGTGCGCGCTGTGCCGAGATGGCGTAACGCTACTACGAACAGCACAAGACTAAGGCCATAGCTCAAGAAGCCAACTGTGCCCGCAGCCATCAGAACAGGCGCTCGTGGCATTGTCGCGCCGAGCAGCCAGGCAATCGCAACATTCGCGGTGCCGGCTGCGAGCCCCTTTATCATCGCGATAAAGGTAGCATCCGCCAGTGCTACCTTGCGTGTCAGATTGTTGTCAATTGCCCATCCGAGGCACGCACCCATGATGGCGAGAGCAGGAAGTGCAGAATCGAAACTGACATCATTTGACCACGTCAGTACTATAGTCCCGACTACGATCAGCGTCATACCGATGGCCACACGCCGGTCGAAGTTCTCGCGGAACACGAACCAGGCAAGCAGTGCAGTTAATACCCCTTCTGCATTCAATAGCAATGCTGCACTGGAAGCTGAAATGCGGGACAGCCCCCACATCAATAGCACCGGTGCAATCATGCCTCCCGCTAGGATGGCCCCAGCCAGCCACTTGGTTTCGCTATTATCCAAATGCACCGGATCGGCATTTTTCAACAGCCTCCAGAGCGCAAGACCGAGGCCCGATCCCAGGTATAATAGTCCCGCCAGCAGCCAGGGATTCACGGGTCCAAGAAGAAGTTTGGAAATCGGGGTGCCGACTCCAAACAGTAGCGCTGCACTCAATGCGCTCAGCACGCCCGGGTGACATGACAAGCTCATGTATCTTCTAGCGAACAGGCATGACTGGTTGTCCCTTGCTCGATCTGTACCGTGCTGTGATGGACTGAGAAGCGTGTATTGAGGGTCTCCGTGATATTGTCCATAAAGGCATCGCCGGGATAGCCACGAGGCATTACCAGATGGACGGTTAAAGCGTTTTCCGTGGTACTGAGTCCCCAGATATGCAAATCATGGATGTCGGTTACACCAGGCTGCCCGCGTAGATAGACATCAATCGCGGACATCTCTATATGCGCCGGGACTGCACTTAAAGCGAGTTGCACAGAATTGCGCAGCAGTCCCCAGGTACTTATGATCACCACGGCTACGATGAGCAGACTCACAACAGGGTCGATCCAATACCAACCCATAAAAATCATAGCGATGCCTGCAATCACCACACCTGCCGAGACAGCAGCGTCTGCTGCCATATGCAGGTAGGCGCCGCGAATATTTAGATCACCTTTACTCCCCTTCATAAATAACCATGCGGAAAAGCCATTGATGATGACTCCGATCACTGCCACTAACGTAACCGTCAGGCCAGCTACGACAGGCGGTTGCGAAAAGCGTTGAATCGCTTCCCAGGAAATTGCACCACAAGCGATCAATAGAAGCATGGCATTGGCCAGCGCCGCCAGGATTGAGCTACTGCGTAAACCGTAGGTATAGCGTTCATTCGCCGCCTTGCGCGCCAGAATGGAAGCCCCTGCTGCAAGTGCCAGGCCCAGCACGTCGGATAAATTGTGTCCTGCATCTGCCATTAGCGCTGTCGAGTTGGCGATGAAACCATAGGTGAATTCGACCACTACAAAAGTCATGTTCAGAGCGATGGCGATAACAAATGCGCGCCCATAGCTAATCGGCCTAGGATGCTCATGATTGCCCTGTGCGTGCGATGGCTCTTCAGCACGATCTTGTATTTGATTATAAGGATCCGTCATTTTGGCCCTTGCT
>JALYOY010000264.1 GCA_030856655.1 Pseudomonadota bacterium
GGCTGCGGCGGTTGACTACGGCACCCAATGGCAGAGGCCATCCTTTGTCCACTGCCCGCATCAGCCGCAGAAAATTCCCTCCCACACCAGGCCCATAGACCAGGGGCAGACGCAGGATGACCACCTCCATCCCTGTGCGAGCGGCGATATCTCGCAAACCCTGCTCGGCCTCCCACTTGGAAATCGCATAAGGGTCTTGTGGTGAGGCCAAGTCCGACGCAGTGTAGGGAGTATCCCGTCCCTCGCCATTAACCTTGATAGTGCTCATAAAAGCAAAACGGCAAACGCCAGCCTCTGCCGCCTGTCGTGCCAGATTCAGCGTGCCTTCCGTATTAATGGCTCGAAAAATGGTCAGAGAGTCGGTCGCCGGCTCGTGCATGACATGCACGCGGGCGGCCAGGTGCACGACCATCCCGACATCGGTCAAAGCCTCATGCCAGTCGGTACGATTGTCCACCTCGCCAATCGCCACACAGTCTACCTCGGGATGTAACGTAACGGCACGACGCACTGCTCTACGAGCATGAATTCCCCGTGCCAGCAATTCTGTAACTAGAGCGCGCCCAATGAAACCGCTGGCACCGGTGACCAGGGTGAATGTCATGTCAAATCAGACCGCGTTACTGCTGCTTACGATCATCTCGGCAAACGCAAAGGAACTCGTGAAAGCTGGAGAAATGGCGTTAAGCACGTGGGTGGAACGGCTGGTGTGCTCAAAGATGTAATCCATTTCCAATTTTCCATCGCGCAGATTGATGAGCTGCGGTCGAATACCCGACTTCGGAGTTGGGATCATATCCTCTGCGGTAATAGAGGGCAGCAATCGCCGCGCGGCGGCGAGAAAGTTATGCTTTCTGTATTTTCCTAATTCAAGATGCGCCAGGGTTCGGAAGTTATATCGATTCCTCACGTACATGCCTGCCAGGCGATAGCCCACGCTCGCCGCTTCCAAAGGTCGAATGCCATCAACAAGCCCATAATTCTCCCTGCCGAGCGCGGGGATGGCGGTCGGGCCAACGTACACATCACCGCTGATGACACGGGTCAGATGGACACCAAGGAACGGAAGGTCGATATCCGGCACCGGGTAAATGTTGGCGCGCACAAGGTGCTCAGCTTCGGGCCTGAGCTTCCAGTAGATGCCCTTAAAAGGCACCAGAGCATAATCGCCAGCCAATCCGAACTGTCGAGCCACGACATCGGCATAAGCCCCCGCGCAGTTGAAAAGCCAGCCATAGGACAGCACCCCCTGATCGGTCACGACTTCTCCAGGCCGTTCCACCTTTCTAACGCCATGGCGCCAAAGGATCCGCACGCCTTGTTGCTCAAGCAAGACAGTCAGTCGCACAACAACAGCGCGGCTATCGATCACCGCCGTATCCGGGGAGTAAATTGCCGCTGGGCCGCATGCGGCGAAAGGTTCGAGCTCGCGAAGTTCCTTTTCATCAATGCGCCAGGCGCGGATGCCATTTTCGGCCGCATTGCGCAGTAGCCTGTCCACGGTTGGCAAATCTCGCTCGGACGTAGCGACGATGACCTTGCCGGACTTGGAACAGGGAATATCATGCTCGCGAGCAAAGTCCATCATCCGCTTGCCACCGGCAGCACAGACCCTGGCCTTGAGTGTATCGCTGCTATAGTAAATCCCACTGTGCAGGACACCGCTGTTGCGGCCGCTCGCGTGCATCCCCGCTCTGGCCTCCTTATCCAGAACGCCTATTCGCGCGAATGGAAACCTCGTCTTCAGTTCATGCGCCACCGTCAGTCCGACAATACCGGCGCCAACAATCAAGTAATCATAAGAATGTTCAGTCATCTATGCCTTCCCTAGATCCGAGATCCGAACAGCAGTTCATTGATCTTGTATAGCGAATCAGCTTGCAGATATGGCACGGATGAGCCGGAAACGTGCGATGGCGCCAACAATACCGCCCTCCCCACGGAAGCAGCCCGGGCAGCAGCAATATCGGAAGCCTTGTCGCCTACCAGAATGGAGTTATCGAGAGACAAACCGAGCTCGTCCCTAGCACGCAGGATCATTCCAGGATTGGGCTTGCGATCAAAGGAATCCGCCTTGTAGGCGCCAATTCCATGTTCCGGATGGGATGGGCAGTAGTACACGCCGTCGATTACAATGCCTTCTTCGGCAAAACGGCTCCGCATCCATTCTGTCACTAACAGGAACTGGGCCTCGGAATAGTAACCGCGGCCGATCCCAGCCTGATTTGTCACAACTACGATGGCCATGCCTACCGCCACAGCGCTCCTGCAAAGATCGAAAATGCCGTCAATAAATTCGAAGTCCTCAATGCGGTTTACGTAATCCTTCTCCGCGTTGATGACACCATCGCGGTCAAGGAACAGCGCGGGCCGATTTCCCGATGAGTGGGACATGATTTAGCGTCAGGATGTAAACAACTCGGCGATGCGCCGTTTGTTCGGCTGCGTCACGATTCCTTTTTCCGTGATCAAGGCAGTGACCAGATCCGCCGGCGTAACATCGAATGCGGGATTGCGGATTTTGACTCCTTCCGCCGCCCATTTGTACTCCCGAAATCCGGTTACCTCGTCGGGCGATCTTTCCTCAATGGGAATAGCTGCACCGTCCGGGATATCGAGGTCAATCGTAGACAAGGGACAGGCCACATAAAACGGGATGCCGTGACGCTTCGCCAAAACGGCCACCATGTAGGTGCCGATTTTATTCGCCACATCCCCATTCGCCGCAACACGGTCGGTCCCGACCACCACGGCGTCGATCTCGCCCTGGCTCATAAAATGGCCCGCCATATTGTCAGTGATAAGCGTAACCGGAATCTTCTCCTGCACCATCTCCCAGGCTGTAAGCCGCGCACCCTGAAGAAATGGGCGGGTCTCATCCGCAATTACCGAAATACGCTTGCCATCCTCCACGGCGGAACGGATAACTCCCAGGGCCGTGCCATGCCCTGCCGTGGCCAAAGCGCCCGCATTGCAGTGAGTGAGCACTCTCGCGCCATCGGACAGCAGCGTGGCGCCGAAGGCCCCCATGGCACGGTTGATCCGGATATCTTCGGCCAGCACCTCATGCGCTTCGGCCAGCAGCACATCGGCGATCTCGCCAGGAGTACGACCGGTAACGCTATCCAACATGACACGCATCCGCTTGAGTGCCCAGAATAGATTTACCGCGGTGGGACGGCTTGCCGCCAGCACCTCGAATGCCACGTCCATCGCCGCAGCGAAGTCGCCAGACGCGGCATCGCGCAAGTTCTGTGCTTCC
>JALYOY010000288.1 GCA_030856655.1 Pseudomonadota bacterium
ATTCTAATGCGCTGTGCGGTCGATGCTCGTTGTAATCGCGCCGCTAGCTTGAGATCCGAATCCGCGCCTCAGCCAAGCTGGTAAACCAGTGATCATTCAAACACTCATCTCGAAAGCGGCCATTAAAGCTTTCAATGTATGCATTCTGCGTCGGTTTTCCCGCTTCGATCAGTTTGAGCTGGGCCCCGTTTTGATAAGCCCATTGATCCAGCGCCTTGCTGGTGAGTTCCGGTCCCCGGTGGGTACGAATTGGCAAGGGCAGCCCACGAAACCGTGAAGCTCGCTCCACCACGCGCACGCATTGTCCCGAGATGCCATGTTCAGCCACCAGATCAACAGATTCCTTTTTGAAGTCATCAACAATGGTTAATACCTTGATACGCCTACCATTGGCTAACGCATCGGCTACGAAGTCCATCGACCACACTTCGTTCGGCCTACTCAATAACTGACGCTTGGAAAACCCCGCCCCAGCCTAGAGGGGCTGTGTGTTATTGCCTTGAGTCAAGCACCCGTCTTGTTTTGGAAAATGATTCCCCTCCTACCAATTTCCCCGGTTATACGCCTTACCGCATAATTACGTTAAATTACATCAATTCTCGTCTGTATCCCTTTTATTTAAATCATTTATTCGTCTGGTGAAGTTTTTTGCCTTATTTTAATTAAGTCTTTGTCCCATAACCAAAAAATCCGCATATTTCCTTGACTTCCCCCTTTTTTTTAATTACAGTGGGTAGAAGTGGGCGAAAGTGGGCGAACCATAAAAGTTGGTTCCCCTTAAATTAAAGGGACAAGATGTTTCGCGGTGGGAACTCTATCAGCCTGGACAACAAAGGTAGATTCGCGGTGCCCGCGAAATATCGTGAGGGACTTATGTCCTTTTGTGCCGGCCGTTTGGTTGTCACCGCTGACCCCTCCAAGTGCTTGCTGGTTTACCCACAGCCCGTGTGGGAGCCAATAGAGCAAAAGCTCAACAGCCTTTCCAGTTTCAATGCACAAATCCGCAGCCTGCAACGCCTTCTCGTTGGTAATGCCACCGACGTGGAGATGGATGGCGCCGGACGCATTCTCGTCCCGCCTCTCTTGCGCCAATTTGCCGGCTTGAACAAAGACATGGTGTTGGTGGGGCAGGGTGCAAAATTCGAGTTATGGGACGACGAAAAATGGAATCTGCAGATCGAAAGCGCTCTCGCCTTTAAAGATGGTATCCCGTCGGAACTCGACGGTTTTTCGCTGTGATGTCGTGGTTGACACCCACGTGCACACGACAGTTCTGCTGCGCGAAGCGGTGGATGCGCTATCAATCAAGCCCGACGGGATATACGTGGATGGCACTTTTGGCCGTGGCGGCCACAGCCGGTTGATATTGGAGCGGCTGGGACGAAGCGGTAGGCTGATCGCATTCGACAGAGATCCGGCCGCGCTCGCAGTGGGGGAGGCTATCAGTGATGTGCGTTTTTGCATGGTCCATGGCAGTTTTTCGGAGATACGAGAGCTATTGCGGCGATTGAAAGTGAATACAGTGGATGGGGTGCTGCTGGATTTAGGGATTTCTTCGCCACAACTTGAAGAAGCGCTGCGCGGGTTCAGCTTCCGGCTGGACGGGCCGCTTGACATGCGCATGGATACGAGCGAGGGGCAGACAGCTGCGGAATGGCTAGCTTTGGTTTCGGAAGCTCATTTGGAAGAGGTGATTAGAAACTATGGCGAAGAACGGTTTGCTAAACAGATTGCAAGAGCGATTGTTGCGACAAGAGCGCGAGAACCCCTCGTCACTACACTTCAGCTTGCCGCGATTGTGGCGGCGGCCATGCGCTTGCGCGGGCGGGAAAACAAGCAGAATCCGGCGACGCGGACTTTTCAAGCTATACGGATTTATCTCAATCAGGAGCTTGAGAAGTTGTCGCTGGCCCTGCCGCAATGCTTGGAGGTGCTGAACTATGGCGGACGGCTCGTGGTTATCAGCTTTCACTCATTGGAAGACCGGACGGTGAAGCGCTTTATGCGCGAATTGGCTAATCCCGACACGCTGCCCCGAGGGCTGCCGTTAAGGGCAAAAGAGGTGCAGCTTTTGAGTCGCCATAAATTGCGTTTGATAGGCAAGGCGATGCGTCCGGGTGCAAACGAAATTGCAGCCAACCCTCGGGCCAGAAGCGCAGTAATGCGAGTGGCGGAACGAATCAACACGACATAAGAGAGCCAGCTATTGCGGCCTTCCCAGTTAACGAGAGACTGATGTGATTAGGGTAAATATGCTTTTGATTTTAATCCTCATCGCCTGCGCGCTGAGTGTTGTGACTTCACAGCACAAGGCGCGTAAGCTTTTTGTGGAACTGGAAAAAGAGCAGGAGCTGGCGAGGCAGCTTGCAGTGGAGTGGGGGCAATTGCAGCTTGAACAGAGTACGTGGGCGATGCATACCCGCATTGAAAAAATCGCTATGGGGCAATTAAATATGCGCGTGCCGGATGCGTCCCGCGTTCAGATCATTCCACTGACGAATTCCGCCAACCCTGCTGATTTTGTGGAAGCGCCAAAGCCATGACGGCCAAGCACGCGCCACGTATCGTTTTGCCTGTAGGACGGTCACGTCTATTGGCTGCAATTTTATTGCTGGGATTGGTCGGTCTGATAGGGCGCGCCGCCTATTTGCAAGGAATGCACAACGGTTTTTTGAAGCAAAAAGGAGAGTCGCGTTACAGCCGCGTGCTCGAAATGAGCGCTCATCGCGGCATGATTACGGATCGGCATGGGGAACCGCTCGCAATCAGTACACCCGTGGAATCGCTATGGTCGAGTCCGCAGGATGTCGATGCGACACCGGAGCAACTAAAAAAACTGGCAAGCCTGATTGACATGGACGCCGAGGAAATTCGCAAGCGTCTTGATGGGCCCCACCCTGGGTCGCGGCGCGACTTTGTCTACCTGAAGCGCCATTTGTCGCCAGATATCGCCGCCAAGGTGGTCGAGCTTAACATGCCGGGTGTGTTTCTTAAACGCGAGTTCCGCCGTTACTACCCGGCAGGTGAGTTGACGGCTCATATGCTTGGTTTTACCGATGTGGACGATAAGGGGCAAGAGGGAATCGAACTGGCCTGGCAAAATGATCTCGCGGGCAAATCCGGTAGTCGCCGCGTCATTCGGGATCGCAAAGGAAGTATTGTCGAGGATGTGGAAAGTATCCGGGCTCCCAGATCGGGTAAAAATCTGGCTCTGTCCATAGACAGCAGAATTCAGTATCTCGCTTATCGTGAATTGAGGCAGGCAGTCGAAGCCAACAAAGCTAAAGCGGGCGGCATTGTGGTACTGGATGCACAGACAGGCGAGGTGCTGGCACTCGTCAATCTGCCTGCGTACAACCCGAATAACCGGACGAGAATGAATGGCGGGCGGGCTCGCAACAGGGCGTTGACCGACGTATTCGAGCCGGGCTCGACACTGAAACCGTTCACTATAGCGGCAGCGCTGGAGGCAGGCGGAGTAACGCCGGACACAACATTTGAGACTGCGCCCGGCACATTTTCCATAGGCAAGGCGACAATACGCGATGCGCATAAGGAAGGTCTTTTGACGGTGGCACAAGTGATCCAGAAATCCAGTAACATCGGCTCCGCAAAGATCGCCCTGTCACTGCCCCCGCAGACATTATGGGAAATGCTGAGCGACGCCGGCTTTGGCGCCTCTACCGGTTCAGGATTTCCGGGAGAAGTCAGCGGCAGGCTCCGCCCATACCGCACTTGGCGTCCCATTGAGCAGGCCACAATGTCGTATGGCCATGGCATTGCGGTGAGTCTGCTGCAACTGGCGCGCGCCTATACGCTGTTCTCCACAGAGGGTGAATTGAAGCCTGTGTCACTATTGAGGCTGCATGCACCTTTGGCAGGCAAGCAAGTGATATCGCGCGATACAGCACTTGCCGTGAGCAGAATGCTGGAGTTGGCGGCGCAACCGGGAGGTACTGCGCCGAAAGCCCAGATTAATGGTTATCGGGTAGCAGGCAAGACAGGTACCGCACATAAACTGGAGGGCAACGGTTATGCGAAAAATCGTTACCTGTCCACATTTGT
>JALYOY010000295.1 GCA_030856655.1 Pseudomonadota bacterium
CCAATCGGCACTGGAAAGATATATGACGTGGGTGCCGCCACTACGGAAATAGAAAATTCGGCTATGCTCAAGAAAACGTCCAATTATCGAACGTACCCGAATGTTCTCCGATAATCCTTTAATACCGGGGCGCAAAGCACACACGCCACGAACGATGAGATCGATTTTTACGCCCGCGCCTGAAGCAATATAGAGCGCTTTAATGATTTCCGGCTCAAGTAGCGCATTCATTTTGGCGATGATGCGCGTCGATTTTCCTGCTTTAGCGTTCTGCACCTCATTATTGATAGCCATCAGCATCTGGCTATGGAAACTGAAGGGGGATTGCCATAGGTGTTTTAATTTTCCCGCCTTGCCAAGACCGGTCAGTTGCGTGAATACTTCGTTCACATCGGCACAAACTTCTTCATTGCTGGTAAATAAGCCAAAATCGGTATAAAGCCGGGCAGTGTTGGGATGATAATTGCCAGTACCTACATGCACATAACGCCGCAGTTTGCCTTCTTCTCGCCGCACCACCATCGCCATCTTGGCGTGGGTCTTGTGGCCCACCACGCCGTATACGACATGTGCGCCGACTTCCTCCAGGCGACTGGCCCAGTTGATATTGGCTTCCTCATCGAAACGTGCCAGCAATTCCACTACTACTGTTACTTCCTTACCGCTACTCGCCGCAGCAATAAGTGCTGCCATGACTAAAGAATCGGTTCCGGTGCGATATACAGTCTGCTTGATTGCCACGACGTCAAGATCGACCGCCGCCTGTTGAATGAAGTGGATCACCGGCTGAAACGATTGGTAAGGATGGTGCAAAAGTATGTCATTCTTACGAATCATCTGAAAAATATCGACGACTTTCTTCTTTTGCAGCGTTACCGGCAGGCCGGGGATGAACGGCGAGTATTTGAGGTTGGGACGCTCGATACGATCTGGAACCTGCATTAGCCGTACCAAATTCACAGGCCCTTCCACCTGATAAAAGTCATTACGGGAAAGACCAAGTTGCTCCAGCAAAAAGTCCGCCATGCGTTGCGGGCAATTATCTGCCACTTCCAGCCGTACCGCGTTGCCAAAATGTCGCTGAGGCAGCTCGCCTTGCAATGCGATGCGCAGATTTTTGACTTCTTCCTCATCCACGAACAAGTCGCTATTGCGGGTTGCGCGGAATTGATAGCATCCCAGCACATTCATACCGGAGAACAATTCACCTACATGAGCATGCAGGATGGACGACAAAAACACAAAACTATACTCGTCGTTGCTGATTTCGTTCGGCAGCAGAATTACACGCGGCAATACCCGTGGAGCTTGCACGATAGCTGTTCCGGAACTGCGTCCAAAAGCATCCTTACCTTCCAGTTCGACAGCGAAGTTCAAGCTTTTATTTAACACGCGTGGAAATGGATGTGAGATATCCAAGCCTATCGGGGTCAGCACTGGCATCAATTCGCGGAAGAAAAAAGCCTTGATCCACTCGCGCTGAGCATCGTTCCAGGCATTACGGCGCAGAAAACGGATACCCTCGTTTGCAAGTCCGGGCAGGATGTCCTGATTCAGCACCTGATACTGGCGTGCTACCAGCGAATGAGCCTGCTCGGAGACCAGCTTGAATACTTGATGCGGCAACATGCCATCTGGTCCGAAACCATGCGTATCCAGGTTAATCTGCTCCTTCAACCCGGCAACACGAACCTCGAAAAACTCGTCGAGGTTACTGCTGACTATGCAAAGAAATTTCAATCGCTCCAGAAGTGGATTGTCTTTGTTTTCAGCTTGAGCAAGGACACGTCGATTGAACTCGATCTGGCCGAGCTCACGGTTGAGAAATTGACTGCCGGTTGGGAGACTCGTCATGGAAAAACGCTTTATGTTCTACACAAGTTGCGTAACTGTCAGGCGGTGGTTTTTGCAGACCGCGGAACGCGTTTCAATTTCCATCATCGCTTATTTCGTCTGTGGCACATAGCCTGCGGGCTGCTCTGCCCCTGCCCCAAAGAAATATGCCTCAAGTTGTTCGGTCAAATACTTGCGCGCCTTGATATCCGCCAGATTTAGGTGGTTTTCATTGACCAGCATAGTCTGGTGTTTAACCCATCCGGCCCACGCCTCTTTCGATACGTTATCGAAAATACGCTTCCCTAGCTCACCCGGATAAGGCTGAAAATCCAATCCTTCCATTTCACGCCTGAGTTTGATGCATTTAACGAGTCTTGCCATTTGATCGTCTCCAAATACGAAATTGTGATTTCATTATCCTAAGTTCCGCGGTTGGACGAGGGGCACCCACGTGCTATATTTTTTTTACAAATACCTTGGAGCGGCGTCGGTAATTGTATAGTCCCTGCTTGGCTTTTGGTAATTCCTCTACATTGGTTTCGAGGAAACCGCGCTCGACAAACCAGTGGGCAGTTCGGGTGGTAAGCACAAATAATTTTTTACTGCCTTGAGACCTGGCCTTGGCTTCGATATTCTTGAGCAATGTATCACCGCACCCCGCACCACGATAATCAGAGTGTACTGTGAGACAGGCGAGTTCGCCTGCTTTATCGTCGGGAAAGGGATAGAGCGCGGCACAACCCACTATCATGCGGTCATGCTCTACCACGACAAAGCGGCCGATTTCCATCTCCAGCAGTTCGCGGTTGCGCCGCACCAGCGTTCCGTCGATTTCAAGCGGCTCGATCAACTGCAGGATACCACCGACATCCTCTATCCGCGCGTCCCGCAAGTTTTGCAATGGTCCTTCCGATATCATGGTCCCGATACCGCCGTGAGTGAACAATTCCTGCAACACCGCCCCATCCGCGTGACGGCTGATGAGATGAACGCGCGCTACGCCGCCTTCGCAGGCTTTTACAGCAAAGGGGAGATACAACTGAGCATCGTCGGAGAGCCTGGCCGCCTTATTTGCAACTTTTGCGAGCAACGCCTTGCCCTCGGCCACGGTCAGTTCGCCCAGCAGTAATGCCTCGGTACTAGTGGTGCCGGCACCAGGGCATTCTTCGTCTATACCGATAGTATCCATCAAAAAAATGAGCTTCTCAGCTTTGAGCGCAATTGCTGCTTCAGCTGCAACGTTTTCCAACGTCAGATTAAATATCTCGCCGGTAGGTGAATAGCCCAGCGGCGAGAGCAGCGCCACCTCGCCTTGTTCCAGATGGGAGCGAATAGCTGCGGCATCCACCTTGCGTACTTCGCCGGTGTGTATCAGATCAATGCCTTCAATCACGCCCACTGGACGAGCGGTGACAAAGTTTCCGCTGGCAACGCGAATGGCTGCGTTGGCCATGGGTGAATTGGGCAATCCCATCGACAGCAATGCCTCAATTTCAACGCGGACCCGCCCTATAGATTCCTTCACGCATTGCAGCGCGGCGGTATCGGTAACGCGCATTCCTCTGACATATGTGGTTTGCAGCTGGGACGCACTCAGCCGAGCTTCAATCTGTGGGCGCGCGCCGTGCACTAGTACCAGTCGCACACCCAGGCTCGCCAGCAAATTGAAGTCATGAACAAGCTCGACAAACTTTCCGTCAGCCACCACTTCGCCACCAAAGGCAACGACAAAGGTTTTGCTGCGGAACGCGTTGATATAAGGCGCTACCGAACGGAACCAAGCCACAAAATCAGTGTTGAGCCTCACGTTTTCGGTTGACACATTGAAGGTCGCATCGATTTATTGCCAAATGGAATAGAATACCCAAAAATCCCGGGAAGCTTACAGCTCAAAATCCAGACTTCGAAACCAGCAGCCCATCGGACTTGAAGATTAACGCGAAAGAGTGACGGGATTGGACCAGATACAGCCGCGTAACCCTCTAACACACCGAATCAATAATCGCCCCATAGCGTCTGCATCGCAGCAACTGCCGCTAGCGCTGCACTTTCGGTGCGAAGTATGCGTTCACCCAGACGCAGCGGGATAAACCCAGCCAGCAAGGCGGCGGCCTCTTCCTCTGGCGTAAAACCGCCTTCCGGCCCAACCAGCAACGTTATGGCTGTGACAACGGGAGACCCGGAGAAATCGCCTAAGCCTTTCTTTGCGCGGGGCGACAGCACAAAACATGAATTAGGCGGAACGCCATTATTCGAATTCTTCCGCTCGCTAATTTGCACGTCAAGCCAACCGGGCAATGATATTAATGGCAGCACTTGCGGGATGCGATTTCTCCCGCACTGCTCGCAAGCTGAAATAGCAACTTGCTGCCAGTGTTTCATACGTCTTTCCGCTCGCTCGCCTGAGAGCCTCACCATACTTAGCTTTGTAACGAGGGGCTGAATTCGGCTAACACCCATTTCCACCCCTTTTTGTACAATCCAGTCCATTTTCTCGCTGGTGCATAATGCCTGCGCCAACGTAACGCCAAGTGGCGACTCACGTTCGATGTCTAGATACCTTTCAATCACAACCGCGGCACCAGTCTTGCCGATACGCACGATCACCGTCTGGAATTCGCCCCCATCGCCGTTAAATAAAATCAGTTCGTTGCCTTGTTCAAGCCTCAACGCGCGAAGGGCGTGGCGTGCGACACTGGGTGGCAACTCGATAGTCTGGCCGGCGGTAATTTTTTCAGGGCAGTAAAAACGGGGAAGTGCCATGGTTTCCCGCAGGTGTAATTAAGGATCGTCTGCCATGATAATATAATGGTATCTCTACAAACTTTAATTTATGCGAATCGCGCTATTCAAGAATCTGAGCATTCAGTATGTCAGTATATCCGGTAAGTTCGAATATTTCCGCAGCCGATCTGCCTGGAGTTTTAGATCGCGGTGGGGCATAAAAAACATTTCTATCATTCACTCGGGGAGATCAGTATGGCAAGCCTGGAAACACCCATTTGCGATTTCGGCTGGAAGGCGGTGGATTTCGATTTGCCCGGCGTGGACGGCAGGCGCTATACCCTCGGATCGGTAACTTGCGAAAACGGGTTGCTCGTGATGTTTATCTGCAATCACTGTCCTTATGTGAAAGCGGTACGTGATCGTATCGTCCGCGATGTAAGGGAGTTGCGCCAGTATGGTATAGGCGCCATTGCTGTCATGTCAAACGACCCCGCCGATTATCCCGAAGACTCATTCGATAACATGGTGCAAGTAGCGAGGGAATTCGATTTTTCCTTCCCCTATGTGTGGGACGAAACCCAGCAAGTCGCAAAGGCATATGGTGCGGTTTGCACGCCAGATTTCTTTGGCTTTAACGGCAAATTCGAGTTGCAATATCGTGGTCGACTGGATGCTTCACGAAAGGAGGCCGCTCCTTCCAATGTGCGCCGCGACCTATTTGAAAGTATGCTCCAGATAGCAGAAACTGGGCGTGGTCCTGATAAGCAAATTCCCAGCATGGGCTGCTCGATCAAATGGCGAGCGGAATAAAACGTGCTTAACTCAGTCATTTCAGCAGTCAAAGCAGTTGCGCAACAAGAGATCTTACCCCGCTATCTGCGAGTAGCACGGCAACGCAAAGTTGATGGCAGCGTGATTACCGAAGCTGACCTCGCCACACAGGAAGCGCTGTCGCGCGAATTGCGGAAAATTTATCCCGGCGCCGTGGTGGGAGAGGAAATGCCGGAACAGGAGCAGGTCGATCAATGGCTCGCGGGTGATGCCGGACTGTGGTGTATGGATCCAATAGACGGCACCTCGAATTTCGTCAATGGCTTGCCTTATTTCGCGGTCTCGGTGGCACTGATGCGACAGGGCAGAAGTGTGCTCGGCGTAGTTTATAATCCGGTTGCGGATGAAATGTTCTATGCCGAGCAAGGTAAAGGTGCTTATCTAAATGGAGAAAAGTTGCCGATTAAGGAGCATGTCCCGGCGTTACGCAGCGCAATGGCCAACGTTGATTTGAAGCGGCTTAATCACAAACTCGCGGAGGGCATCTGTTCCGCGCGGCCTTTTTCTTCCCAGCGCAATTACGGAGCCTGCGCGCTTGAGTGGTGTTACACTGCCGCCGGTAGATTCGACCTCTACCTGCATGGCGGACAAAAGCTGTGGGATTACGCCGCGGGTTGTCTCATTTTGAAAGAGGCGGGCGGGCACATGTGCGGTTTCGATCAGGATGATTTCTGGGCGGAGCCGCTTTGGCAACGCCCCGCCATCGCCGCACTCGATCTGGGCCTGTTTATACAATGGCGGGACTGGGTACGCGCGCATCGATAAACCGCTCCCCATCTCACTGAACATCACCTCAACAGCGGGTGCTAATCAAGCTGATTCGAGAATACAGTACGCACTACAACTTTTGCTCATGGAAAATAACGTCCCGACAAGCGCTCGCGCCCAACGATTGCAAATGCCAATGGAAGGAAGAACCAGATGGGTAACTTAAGGCCTGCGAATGCAATCAAAAACGTATTGACACTTGCGCTCGTTGCCGCACTGATTGGGGG
>JALYOY010000296.1 GCA_030856655.1 Pseudomonadota bacterium
GTCCTGGGAGGGGAAAAAAGAACCACAGTCACAACAGAAGATGGTTTTAGCTCTCGCTCTCGCGATCGCGCCTCTCTGCCAGACCGGATGCTTGCCGGACTCAGCCGTTTTAAAGGAAGAGTCCTCCTGATTATAAGTGGAAATGATCTCACAGCTCAGGAGTTTTCAAATTTGGTCAGCGGCTCACAAGAGTGGCAAAAGCTGCTGGCCTCTCCACGTGTGTCCCGGTTTGACTTACCTGAGGCAACACATACGTTCTCCCGGCGCGAGTGGCGCGATCAGGTCGCGCTCTGGACAAAGGAGTGGGTTCAATCATGGTGAAACGGGTACTAATGATTGCGTTTCACTATCCGCCGATGCGTGGAAGTAGCGGCATCCAGCGAACCTTGAAATTTTCTCAATATCTGCCGGAATCCGGTTGGGAACCCGTAGTACTGACAGCCCACCCCCGAGCGTATCCAAGTACCAGTAAAGACCAAGTCGGTGAAATAGCAAATCAAGTGACCGTGCATCGTGCCTTTGCACTGAATACGTCGAGGCATCTGTCCGTTCTCGGCCGTTATCCAAGCATGCTTGCATTGCCAGACCGCTGGGGTTCCTGGTGGTTTGGAGCCGTTCCCATGGGCCTGTATCTGATTCAAAAATACAGGCCCGATGTCATCTGGTCAACTTATCCGATCGCGACAGCTCATTTGATCGGACTCAGTTTGCGTCGGTTAACTGGACTTCCGTGGGTTGCGGACTTCAGGGATCCAATGACAGATGCGGACTATCCGCCTGATCCACGTACCCGTCGAATATATCAATGGATCGAAGAAAAAACGGTCACCCATTGCAGCCGGGCGGTTCTCACTACGCCGGGGGCGATCAAAGCCTATGAGGGAAAATTTCCGCAAATTGCCGCTTCGCGCTTTCGCCTGATCGAAAACGGTTACGATGAAGAGAATTTTGCGGCAGCCGAAGCAAGTCTAGGCGGGGGGCGCAAAACCAAACAGTTCGTGATGATACATAGCGGGATTATCTACCCTTCTGAACGTGACCCAGCGCAATTTTTCGAGGCCTTGTCGGCTCTATCGCGACAAGGGGCGATCTCTCACACCAACTTACACGTGATCCTCCGGGCCACGGCTCATGATGAACACCTTCTTCCATTGATAGATCAGCACGATATCGGTGATATTGTTTCGCTCGCGCCGCCCATATCCTACCGTGAGGCGTTATCGGAGATGCTCGCCGCGGATGGCCTGTTGATTCTTCAGGCATCCAATTGCAATAACCAGATTCCGGCAAAACTCTATGAGTATCTGCGTGCCCGCCGTCCTATTCTGGCTCTGACAGACCCGGCTGGAAATACTGCTGCGGCGCTAAAAAAAGTGGGGATCGACACAATAGCCCCACTAGATTCCAAGAATGATATTATGCGGGAACTACTACGTTTTCTAGCATTAGCCGAGGCAAATAAGGCACGGATTGTGCCAATGGAGAAGGTACTGGCAACCTCGCGCAGAGCAAGGACCAAGGAACTGAGCAACCTCCTTGACGATGTGGCTCAGCCAGCTTGATTTGAAATCGCTACCGGTTGCCCAGGTTGACAATTTCGTAAGGAGGTTTTATGAAAGCATTATCCTGCATCGCGGCATTCATGATTTCTGCCGTCTCAATAAACCTTCAGGCGGCGCCCTATTGTGGAGAGATAAATGTGGGGTTAAGTGGCGGTGACTACACCAATAGTGAAGACAGGAGCAAGAAACTGCCTATCGTTGAACAATACCATTTTACCCCGAATATCGAGAATCTGGTAAAGGGAAATTCAGGAACTCTCGGAGCGGAATTGAGTTATACACTTGAACATTTTCCGAATCATCACCGGGCATTGACGGCTTTGTCTAAACTCGCGCTAAGGGATAAAACCGCTCAACCAACAGGAGCCAAATACACTGTCGAATGTTTCTTCGATCGCGCTATCCGGTTCAAGCCGCGGGATAGCATAGTTCGCTCGGTATATAGTAACCATTTGCTGAAACTGGGCAGGTCCGATGCAGCCCTTGAGCAACTCAAGGAAGCGATTAATCTTCAACCGGAAAACCCCACCATTAACTACAATCTCGGCCTGCTCTATATGCAGAAAAAAGATTATGAACAGGCAAGAACGTACGCCAAAAAGGCCTACGAGCTTGGCTTTCCGCTGCCTGGCCTCAAGAACAAGTTAATGGAAGCAGGAAAGTGGAAGGACTAGCCGAGACAAGGCTGACGTACTACTCCGCCAAACCTTTAATTAGCTAAAACGCTGTTTAATTTGAGTCACCGATCTTCTCTTTCTCGCATGCAAGATGGGTGATATACCAATTTAGGGCCTGCCTGAGCCCTTCATTAATTCGATGAGTCGGCTCGAAGCCCAGCATTTTTCCAGCCTTGGAAATGTCGGCTTGAGAATGTCGGACGTCTCCCTCTCGAAAATCCACATACTCTGGCCTATGATCCCGCAGATGGGGAAATTTTTCCAGAAGCAAGGTGCGGATCATCTCATAGAGTTTATTAAGACTAGTGCGTTCATTAATCGCCACGTTATAAATCTGATTGACCGCCTCGGGATTTTCAGCCAAGGCTGCAAGAAGATTAGCTTGAACGACGTTCTCGATAAAACAGAAATCACGGCTAGTTTCACCGTCCCCATTGATGTACAAAGATCGGTTCTGGATAAGCGCGGCGATCCATTGAGGAATCACTGCGGCATAAGCGCCATTCGGATCCTGTCTGGGGCCAAAGACATTAAAATAGCGTAACCCTACGGATCCGATACCGTAACAACGGGCAAATACATCGGCATACAGTTCGTTAACGTACTTTGTGACAGCATATGGCGAGAGTGGCCGTCCTATCACTGATTCCACCTTGGGTAAACCAGGATGATCGCCATAGGTGGAACTGGACGCTGCGTATATGAAGCGCCCAACATGCGCATCACGTGACGCAACCAATAAATTTAGGAAACCCGAAATGTTGTTTTCATTGGTACGGATGGGATCTTGAATGGAACGCGGCACAGATCCAAGAGCTGCTTCATGTAATACGTAATCCACGCCCTCGCAGGCACTCCTGCAAACTTCCAGGTGACGGATATCACCTTCAATGAATCTGAAATTAAGCCACGCCTCTTCCCCGACCAGTTCTTTTATCTGCTCAAGATTATGTCGATAGCCAGTCGACAAATTATCCAGCCCAACCACTTTCTGGTTCAGCTTGAGCAAAGCTTCCAACAAATTAGATCCGATAAAGCCCGCGACGCCGGTAACCAGCCAAAAATATTGATGATTTTCCAGGTGCTGCAGGACACTTTGATATTTTGTCATATCCGGCTAACTTTTTTCAAAGTCGCCAGACGTTAAAACCGGCCTCGCGTAGCGCTGCTTGATCGAATTGAGATTTGACATCAATAAAACATCCTTTATCGGTAACTTTGGACTGAAAATCAGTCAACGGTCTGCTTATAAATTCCCGGTGTGAAACCGCCACTATTATCGCGTCAGCGCAGGGGAGATTTTCCCATGACTCAAGTTTCAGGCCATATTCATGACGAGCTTCTTCATGACTGGCCACAGGATCATGGATATGAATCTCTATCCCGTAGGACTGGAGTTCATAGATCAAATCAGCAACTTTAGAATTTCTCAGATCAGGACAGTTTTCTTTGAAAGACAGTCCGAGAACATTTACGCGAGCGCCTTTGACATTAATGTCTGCCTTGATGATGTGCTTTATTGTTTGTTCCGCAATGAACTTGGCCATGCTGTCATTAATACGACGTCCGGCCAGGATGACCTGGGGTATATAGCCAATCATCTCTGCCTTGTGGGTAAGATAATAAGGATCCACGCCAATACAATGTCCACCCACCAAACCAGGGCGGAAGGGAAGGAAATTCCACTTGGTGCCGGCAGCCTGAAGGACCTCCAGCGTGTCAATTCCCAGCCTATCGAAAATGATGGCTAACTCGTTCATTAACGCGATGTTTAAGTCACGCTGAGTATTCTCAATAACCTTCGCGGCTTCTGCGACTTTGATACTGGATGCGCGGTGTACGCCAGCGGAAATTATGCTTTCATAAAGTACAGCTATTTTCTCCAGTGTGTCCTCGTCGTCTCCCGCTACTACCTTCAAAATAGTCGTGAGCGTGTGTTGCTTATCGCCAGGGTTAATCCGCTCGGGAGAAAAGCCGACGTGAAAATCATCTTTCCACTTCATACCGGAATGCTTCTCTAGAACAGGAACGCAGATATCCTCGGTTGCGCCAGGATACACGGTGGACTCATAGATAATGATGGCCCCCTGCTTCATACGTTTTCCCACCGTTTCACTGGCGCCGATGAGCGATGCAAAATCGGGTTGATGAGCAAGGTCTACTGGTGTTGGCACTGCTATCACGATATAGTCGGCCCGCGACAGCTCAGCCGGATCGGTGGTGACAAGGAGATGACTTGCGGCTTTCATCTCATCGAATGAGACTTCGCCAGTCGGGTCTACGTACCTTTTATAGCTTTCGATTTTGTTGGCCGCAAGATCATAACCTATGGTCTGTCGTTTCTTGCCGAACTCAACCGCCAAGGGTAATCCTACGTAACCCAATCCAACCACAGCCACCACACTCATAAGTATCTCCAGTCTGTTATCATTCATGACGGCATACCTGCCGCCCATTCCAGATTATCGGCCCGAATTCCTATAAAAAAACCTGTACTAAAGGCCAGTTCTCACGCGGGCTGCGCCAGCATATCATACCGGGGAATAATGGTGAGGAAGATGGCTGACAAGTAAAGGAAGCGTTTCTGATAGCCCAGCATAGGCCTTGTTATATCGGTAAAACCCAAAGAAGCCAATTGAAGCAGCGCCAGGCATCTTACAACGTTTGATATTTCTCACACAATAATCCGTGGAACTCGCTGATTTATTATTGCCAGGTTTGAGGGAATGAAATTCGCCGACAAGCGCTCGCGCCCAACGATTGCAAATGCCAATGGAAGGAAGAACCAGATGGGTAACTTAAGGCCTGCGAATGCAATCAAAAACGTATTGACACTTGCGCTCGTTGCCGCACTGATTGGGGG
>JALYOY010000304.1 GCA_030856655.1 Pseudomonadota bacterium
GCGCCATCATTGATGCCGGACACCACCATGTCAGGCAAAGCGTCCAACATACCCGTAACCGCCAGATGCACGCAATCCGTGGGCGTACCATTGACGTAATAGAAACCATTATGTGATTTGTGCAGGCTGAGCGGACGGTCGAGTGTAAGTGAGTTGCTGGCGCCGCTTCGGTCGCGCTCGGGTGCGACAACGATAATATCCGCAATAACGGAAAGCGCTTCGGCAAGACAGGCAAGGCCTGGCGCAAAATACCCGTCGTCGTTGCTGAGCAATATGCGCATTCGAACAGTATCGAGGTGTTTTTAGCTTATCGGGCGAAAAAATATTTACTGACTGCTACTATCAAGCCCCTGAACGATGCGCCATAAAACCAACCAATCGATGGATTTGATTGGTCGGGGCGAGAGGATTTGAACCTCCGACCACTTGCACCCCATGCAAGTACGCTACCAGGCTGCGCTACGCCCCGAAGGACGGATTATAGCAAATAAGCCAGGATGTTAGAAATTGCTATTGACGCGTAGTGATGCGAAGAACACGAAAAAGAGCAGAACAGGTTGCCCTAAATCGCACAGTTGCAAGAATGGAGTGTGTTATTTTTTTAGGTGCAGGGCAAGGATGCAAAAATCTTTGTGTATTATCGCGCTAAACTGAGAAATGGACCGGCGACCGCTGGATTCAAATTAAGACCGGAGCAGTGACACAACACTTTTGATCTCGCGCCGTAGCAGTGCCAGATCGACGGGTGACGAAGGCGCCACCATTGAAGCAGCAATTGCAGACATTGGTTCAACTGTGTCTTGCCCCAACCGAGTACGAGCGCCATGGATGGTAAAACCATGCTCATAGAGTAATTCCCGAATACGGCGAATCAGCAACACTTCATGGTGCTGATAATAGCGTCGGTTACCACGACGTTTGAGCGGTTTCAATTGTGCGAATTCCTGCTCCCAATAGCGCAACACATGTGGCTTGACGCCACATAACTCGCTGACTTCACCGATCGTGAAGTAACGCTTAGCCGGAATGGGTGTCAAAGCGCTGCTAAACGTTATGTTTTCCATGCTGGTTTTTTTCAACCATTGCCTTTAATTTTTGACTCGCGTGGAAGGTCACTACCCGACGCGCGGTTATCGGAATTTCTTCACCGGTCTTGGGATTACGACCCGGACGTTGCGGCTTGTCGCGCAATTGGAAATTGCCAAAACCCGAAAGCTTCACGCCATTGCCGTTCTGCAGCGCGACGCGAACTTCCTCGTAAAAGGATTCCACCATGTCTTTTGCCTCACGCTTATTAAAGCCGACTTTTTCGAATAGCAAGTCTGCCAACTCTGCCTTTGTTAAGGTCATACTCTCCCTCACCTGTTTACATAATTCTCGATGCGGCTAAATTGCCATTCCTTATTCAGTTCCGGAGTTTCGCGCCAAACTGCCTTTCCAGAATATTTATTAGTTTTGTGATGGCCAAGTCTGCTTCCGCATCGGTTAACGTTTTTTCAGTATCTTGCAATAACACTCGGAATGCAAGACTTTTTTTGCCATTTTCCACTCCCTTGCCACGATAGACATCAAATGGGGAAATTTCTGAAATTATGGGAAATTTCTCAGTCTGCATACAGTCCAGCAGCGCCTGGACGGTAATATTCCCAGGCACTACCACCGCGATATCTCGCCGTACCGGCGGGTACCTTGAAATCTCCGCGATTGCCCGTGGCGCCCGCGCTATCAAGACGTTCAGATCCAGTTCAAATAAGACCGGAGATTTAGGCAAGCCCATCTTTTGCCGCCAATGAGGGTGAAGTTCTCCCACGTAACCGGCGATTCGCTCTCCCAAAGAGATCTGGGCCGTTTTACCTGGATGCAAAGCGGGGTGAGATACTGTTTCAAAATGCACCGCCGCCGGCCAACAAAGCGCTTCAATATCTGCTTTTGCATCATAAAAATCCACCCCGCGGGCAGACGCGCCCCACTGCTCGGGCATAGCATCCCCATAGCAAAGTCCAGCCAGTTTTTCCGGCTGCGTGTAAGTCTCGCCCTTTCTCATAAAACAACATCCGATCTCAAATAGCCGCACCCTGGCCTGCTTGCGGTTAAGGTTGAACTGCAAGTTCGATATAAGACCGCCGAGCAGGCTGCTACGCATTACACTCATCTGATTGGATAAGGGATTTTTCAATACTACCGGCGTTGTATTGTCCGCCAACTCCAGCTCCTGCAATGCTTCCACGAAAGCATAATTGATGACTTCCTGGTAGTCCCGCACCGCCAGAATTTGCCGCAACTTTGACGGCGCGTCTACGGCTTCGCACTCCGGCAGTATACCCAGCTCCGCGCGCGGCGGTGTGGGGGGTATGTGATCGTACCCGTGAATGCGCGCCAACTCCTCGATCAGATCTTCCTCGATTGCGAGGTCGAAGCGGTAAGTGGGTGGCGTGACCCGGAACACACCGTTAGCGCAAGAAAAATTGAATTGCAAACGCCGCAGTAGTTTTGCGATCCTGTCTTCACCCAGATCTATACCCAGTATCCGCCGCGTCCGTTCCGATCGCAAGCTGATGGGATTGCGTTGCGGCAACGTGCCCTTGACTTCGGTAATCGGCCCCGCCCTGCCCCCACAAATATCGAGCACCAAACGTGTGGCGCGCTCCATTGCACTGCGCGTGGCCCCGAAATCTATGCCCCGTTCAAAGCGGTGCGCTGAATCCGAGCTGAAGCCCAGGCGAAAAGATTTGCCGGCGATCACCTCGGGACTGAAAAAAGCACTTTCCAGAAACAAATCGGTTACGCCTTGCGCCACTCCGCTCTCAATTCCACCCATGATACCCGCGAGCGCGAGCACCTTGGCCTCATCAGCGATTAGCAACATGTCAGGTTGCAGGATAAGGTTTTCACCGTTCAGCAATTGGAGTTTTTCGCCGGACTTGGCATAGCGCACACGGATTGCACCTCCACCCATCGGTGCGCCCGAAATCCTCGCCAGATTGAAGGCATGAAGCGGTTGACCGGTCTCCAGCATTACGTAGTTAGTCACATCCACGACCGCATTGATCGCGCGTAGCCCACTGCGCTCCAAACGGCGGATCATCCATTGTGGAGTGGGAACATCAAGGGATATATCACGTATTACTCTGCCGCAATAAAGCGGACAGGCATCCGGCACATCCACATGTATCTCCAGGATGTCGGCGACTTGACCCGGGATCGGTATAACTTCAAGGGGGCTGAAATCTCCCGAAGTAATCGCTGCCACTTCTCGCGCCACCCCGGACAGTCCTAGGCAATCGGCACGATTGGGCGTTAGCTTGAGCGTAAGGAGGTTGTCGTTAAGTTCGTAATAATCTCGGAAGTCCACACCTGTTGGCGCGTCGCCGGGCAGTAGCAACAAACCTGCTGCAGCTTCCTCCAAACCCAAATCCCTGGCTGAACATAGCATACCGCTAGACTTGACTCCACGTATCCTGGTCGGCTTGATGGCAATGCCAGACAGTTGCGCACCAGCTAGTGCACAGGGGACTTTTATCCCGACGCGAACATTCGCTGCGCCGCACACGATTTGAAGCGGCTCGCCGAGCGCGGCTAAGCCAGCGTCCACCTGACAAACGTTGAGGCGGTCTGCGTCCGGGTGTTTCTGTACGGACAATACTTCAGCCACCACTACCCTCTCAAAGGCCGGAGCAACGGGCTCAACAGCTTCCACTTCCAGACCCGCCATGGTCAGCATATGGGCGAGATCGCTGGTGGATAACGGCGGGTTAACAAAAGTACGGAGCCAGTTTTCAGAAAATTTCATGAGGACCTGTTTTATCGCGGAAGAGGCAGTTCATGTTCTTTAGCGAACTTGCCTCCAAAGACCTCCACCTCTGTTCATCACCGGATTTCGTAAGCTTTAAAGAACTCTTAGTTAAACTGCCTTAGGAATCGCACATCGTTCTCGAAAAATAGCCTCAAATCGTTCACGCCGTACCTTAGCATCGCCAATCGCTCCACTCCCATCCCGAATGCAAAGCCGATATATTTTTCGCTGTCTATGTCCACATGCTTAAGAACGTTAGGGTGCACCATGCCACAACCCAGCACTTCCAGCCAGCCGGTGTAACTGCATATACGACAACCACCGTGACACATCACACAGCCAATATCCATCTCAGCAGAAGGCTCGGTAAAGGGAAAGAAAGAAGCACGGAAGCGCACCGGCAAATCGTCGCGCTCGAAAAAGTGCTGCATAAAATCTCCCAACACACCCTTTAGTGCGGAGAAATTGGCGTTTTCGTCTACCCACAAACCTTCTATCTGGTGGAACATGGGAGTATGGGTCAAATCGGAGTCGCGACGGTATACCCGTCCAGGCGCGATTACCCTTAAGGGGGGCTCATTACACTGCATATAACGGATCTGCACTGGTGAAGTATGTGTGCGCAGCAAGTGCCCATCACTCCCATCATCAATGTAGAAAGTGTCGTGCATCGCCCGCGCGGGATGATTTTCGGGAATATTAAGCGCAGTAAAATTGTAGAAATCCGTTTCGATTTCAGGCCCGGAAACCACGGCAAAACCAATCGAACGAAACAGCGACTGGATGCGCTCGAGCGTAAGCGTTATGGGATGCAAGCCGCCCGTGCCCAAACCACGCCCCGGCAGCGTTACATCCAAGGCCTCCCCGATCAATTGCGCTTCCAGTTTTTTTTTCTGTATCGCATCGCGGCGGAGATCAAGCGCGGCTTCCAACCTTTCTTTTGCCTGGTTGATGCGGCTACCCACGGCAGGGCGCTCCTCGGGCGAGAGTTTACCCAACCCCTTCAGCAGTTCGGTTAGCTCGCCTTTCCGGCCGAGATAGCGAGCTTTAGCCTGCTCCAATTCAACGGCATCGTCTATGCCATTGAACAGACTAATGGCTTCGCTGAGCAGAAGGTCCAGATTCATAAAAAATACAAAGCAGGGCGGCGCCCAGTCTCAACAACAAAAAAGGAGGCAAGGCGTCTACGCCTTTAGCCTCCTCGCGTTTTTTCTAGCTGCTACCGGCTATACGGCCAGACTGGCCTTGGCTTGGTCAACTATCTTCACAAAAGCTGGCTTATCAAAGACGGCAATATCGGCGAGCACTTTGCGATCCACTTCAATCGCCGCTTTTTTTAGACCGTTCATGAATACGCTGTAGGATAAACCACATTCACGCACAGCGGCATTGATACGAGCGATCCATAAAGCGCGAAACTCGCGCTTCTTCTGACGGCGATCGCGGTACGCATACTGTCCCGCTTTCATCACCGCTTCCTTGGCAATCCGGTAGACATTTTTACGGCGTCCGCGGTAGCCCTTCGCTAAATTCAGCACTTTTTTGTGACGGGCGTGAGCCGTTACGCCACGTTTTACTCTTGGCATGGCACTCTCCTTAAGCGTAGGGCATCATAGCGCGAACAGACGCTACGTCGCTGCAATGAACACCGACGGTGCCTCGCAATTGGCGCTTGCTCTTTGTGGTTTTCTTGGTAAGGATATGGCGCTTGAATGCCTGTGCTCGCTTGACGCTGCCCCCAGCGCGCACCTTGAAGCGTTTTGCCGCACCACTCTTGGTTTTCATCTTTGGCATGATATTACCCCTGTTTTAACATGACGCCGGGTGTTTCCTGATGGGAACGCTTTTAAAACCCGGAAATCACTTTCTTATCGGCAACCTGCGCCGGCTTGCTTTACTATCTTGTGCGGCTTGACATGAGGCAGATTCATTGCATGTAGCTCTTACCAGCCCCTCAACCGTTACCCCTGCGTTGGCGATGAATCTGCGCTTATGGCCGGTGTTGCATGATCGGTTTCCGTGACTCCTTTTGGTTTGGCTTCCCTCGGCTTCGCTGCTTTTACTTCCTTCTTCCGGGGAGACAGCACCATCACCATTTGCCGTCCTTCCATTCTGGGGAATTGCTCCACCACGGCATGGGGCTCCAGATCGCCTCTCACCCTTTCCAACAGGCGCACGCCGAATTCCTGATGCGCCATTTCACGACCCCGAAAGCGCAATGTAATTTTGGCCTTGTCCCCCTCTTCAAGGAAACTGATCAAGTTTCGTAGTTTAATGTTGTAATCGCCCTCGTCAGTGTTGGGCCGGAATTTGACTTCCTTGATCTGAATTTGTTTTTGCTTGAGCTTAGCTTCGTGCTTTTTCTTACTCTCCTGATAGCGAAACTTGCCGTAATCCATCAGGCGGCAAACTGGAGGTCGGGCGGTAGGCGCGATTTCAACCAAATCTACCTCCGCCTCCTCCGCCAGCGTGTTGGCGACCGCAAGGGAAACTATGCCTATCTGCTCTCCCTCTACACCAATCAAGCGCACTTCCGGCGCATTAATCTCCTGATTGACGCGCGCTGCTTTTTCTTGAACTATAGTAATTCCCCAGTCTGTTAATCAATCAAGCCGCATCAGTACTCATGGATATCTCTGCTCTAAGGCGTTCAATCAGTGCCTGCAAAGACATTTGGCCAAGGTCGGAACCCGCGCGGGTCCTTACTGCAACCATTTGCGCCGCCACTTCCTTGTCGCCCACGATGATTTGATAAGGCAATTTCCGTAAACTATGCTCTCGTATTTTATAGGTTATTTTCTCATTTCTCAAGTCTGCGTACGCACGGATGCCGCTGTGCTTGAGTTCATCGGTTACTTTCCGAGCGTAGGCCGCCTGTCCTTCGGATATGTTCAGTACCACCGCCTGATCCGGGGAAAGCCACAAGGGGAGCGCCCCCGCATAGTTTTCGATAATAATGCCAATGAAGCGTTCCAATGATCCGAGAATCGCCCGGTGCAACATCACCGGCACGCGACGGGAATTATCCTCGGCCACAAATTCAGCTTCTAAACGCTCCGGCATGGAAAAATCCAACTGCAAGGTACCACACTGCCACACTCGGCCAATGCTGTCCTTGAGGGAGAACTCGATTTTCGGGCCATAAAAAGCACCCTCGCCGGGTTGTAAATCCCAACTGAGCTTCTTGAGATTCAATGCCGATTGAAGTGCGGCTTCTGCCTTGTCCCATTGTTCTTCCGTGCCAACACGCTTTTTCGGGCGGGTTGAAAGTTTCACGAGGATTTCGTTAAAACCAAAATCGGCGTAAACCTTTTGCAACAGGTCAATAAACCGCACAGCCTCACCCTGCACCTGAGATTCAGTGCAAAAAATGTGCGCATCGTCTTGGGTAAATGCACGTACCCGCATGATACCATGTAGGGCGCCGGATGGCTCATTCCGATGGCAGGAACCAAATTCCGCCAGCCGCAACGGCAGGTCACGGTAACTTTTTAATCCTTGTTTGAATACTTGAACGTGACCCGGGCAGTTCATTGGCTTGACCGCGAATTCGCGCTCTTCGGAATGCGTGGTAAACATATTCTCCCGAAAATTTTCCCAATGTCCGGAACGCTCCCACAAACCTTTATCCAGCACCGACGGCGTGCGGATTTCGAGATACCCGTTATCGCGGAATACCGTCCGCATATACTGCTCCACCTGTTGCCAGATAACCCAGCCTTTGGGATGCCAGAACACCATCCCCGGCGCTTCTTCTTGAATATGAAACAAATCCAGTTGCTTGCCGAGCTTACGGTGATCGCGTTTCTCCGCTTCTTCGAGGCGGTGCAAATAGGTATCTTGGTCCTCTTTTTTTGTCCAGGCAGTGCCATAAATCCGCTGCAACATTTCATTTCGCGAATCCCCGCGCCAATAAGCACCGGCTAACTTCATCAGCTTGAACACCTTGAGCCGTGAAGTGGTCGGTACATGCGGTCCACGGCACAAATCGGTAAAATTTCCCTGCGAATAAAGCGAAACATCCTCGTCGCCGGGTATCGCTTCGATAATCTGCGCCTTGTAGTGTTCTCCTTGATCCTTAAAAAAATTGATGGCTTCGGAACGCTCCCATACTTTACGCTCCACTTTGAGATTACGCGCGCTGATCTCTGCCATTCTCTTCTCTATCGCCACCAAGTCTTCCGGTGTAAACGGGCGCTTGTAAGAAAAATCGTAATAGAAGCCATCTTCGATCACCGGGCCGATGGTAACCTGAGCTTCAGGAAACAACTCCTTCACTGCGTGTGCCAGCAAATGCGCGCTGGAGTGACGAACGATTTCCAGCCCGTCCGCATCTTTTTCAGTGACGATAGTCAAGTCGCTATCGGTCTCGATGCGGCTGGACGTATCGACCAGCTTGCCGTTAACCCTGCCCGCAAGCGCGACGCGCGCTAGCCCTGGGCCAATCGATGCCGCGACTTCCCCTACCGTCACCGGTTGCTCATACCTGCGCTCTGAACCATCTGGTAGACGAATGACGGTCACCGCTTCATCCTTTCATAAAATGTTGTCCCGCTGGAAACATTCCAAAATTCCACAAGAGCCGTTTTTCAATGCCCGTGCCACTTAACGCATTCTCCCACAGCTCCTATTTGCGGACAACTCAACGCCTTAGCTTAGACCAGGAAATACGAGCACTGCCACTGCTGCGGCAGCCCCGCCCTGCATCTGGATAAAATAGCTAGCGAACTGATGGAATAATGGCTCTGGTCAATCTTGTCTGACCAGTTCCGATTGATCAGGAGGCAAGATACTTCTTGGGTCCGGGCTCGGGAAACCGGGAAAAGCACGACAAGACAGAAGGGATCGAAGAAGATATTAATAGGTCGGACTAGCCAGCAGCATCCACCGCCCGGCAAACTCTTTGGTGGCGGTTGGGCAGATCTGTTTGCCTCCCTCCCTCGGCCCACCAAACCTCGAAGTTCCCCCGCAGTTCACTGCTATTTTAGCTGGAATTATAGGTTGGCCTCTCGCTTGAGCAGTTCTTCGATCCTGAGGCCCACTTCCGACTTGCCACCGAATACGGTTCCCACTTTCTTTTTGTTGAGATGTTCCAGATTGATGGCATAGGCTCGGGCGGGGAGCGGAAAGAATTTAACTTCTTGCACTAAAGTCTCTGCATTTTTCATGTAGAACTCAATGAGTTCCTTCACTTCCGGTCTTTCCGCGGCCTTGATGTTCACATAAATAAAAATAGGTCGGGACAAGGGCTGATAGCTTCCATCCTCCACTGTTTTGGCAGACGGGATGATGCCGCCTTTTCCGCCATCAACGGCGACCGCTTTGACCTTTTTCTGATTTTCCACGTAATAGGCGAAGCCAAAAAAACCAAGCCCGTTCTTGTCGCTCGCCACCCCCTGTACCAGTACGTTGTCGTCCTCAGATGCAGTGTAATCGCCGCGGCTCGATTTGGCTTTGCCGACGATAGCCTCTGTAAAGTAGTCAAAAGTGCCAGAATCGGCGCCCGCACCGTAGAGTTTAATTGTGACGTCGGGCCATGCCTGATTCACTTGACTCCATTTGGTAATTTTGCCCTGCGCGGCTGGTTCCCAGATTTTTTTTAGCTCTTCGACCGTAATAACGTTGCTCCAATCATTCTTGGGATTGACTACTATCGTCAACGCATCATACGCCACTGGCATTTCAACATATTGAATACCGGCTGCTTTACAGTCATCCATCTCCTTTTTCAGAATGGGACGGGAAGCATTGACAATATCCGTTTCACCACGGCAAAATTTCTTGAAGCCGCCACCGGTGCCTGAGATGCCGACCGTTACTTTTACCGCCCCCTTTTTAGCTATTTGAAAATCTTCCGCCACTGCCTCAGTGATGGGATAAACGGTGCTTGAGCCATCAATTTTTACAATCGCGTCAGCACTTGCAACATTGGAGGCACCAATCAACATACTCAGCATGGCTGATACACTGAAGGCCTTGCTATATGGCAATTTCAACATTTCACTCTCCGTTTAATGGATCAGATACCGTTTTTGTCGGTATTGCTATGCTAAGTCATGAGTATTACCGTTTTGCGACAGCAGCGTTACATAATTGGCAGATTAAGTGGTTATTATGGACTGTGGCATTGCGTCATACGGCGTCATGCTCTATTGATACAATAAAGAACAAATTAACACGAACAGGAGAGTTGCATGGAGCACAATGGGATTAACGGGTTCCGTCCGATATATGTGGCGCGTTTTCTAGCTGTCAGCCGCCTGTGCCTTTTTGTCAATTTCGCGAATCTAGCAACTATCGGACTTAAAGGAAATCCGGTGCACAAGCGCCTGGGCAACTCAGATTTCGCCCCTTTTTTGCCCACTAGACCATTAGCCTTCAAAATTCAAAAACCATCTCCACCCAGTCATTTCTTGGCTTCGGGTCTTTAAGACCGGGCAGGATCTCAGGAATCTGCAAACGCTCAAGTAATGAGAAATCGCGCAATAGCAGACGCACTGATTAAATTTTTACACAGCTCTTCACTTTATCGCGGTATCCCGCACAACGTCAGCTATTTTCTCTGCCCAGTGCTTAACCTTTTCCTTAGATTCACCCTCCACCATCACTCGTATCAATGGCTCGGTACCTGACGCGCGCAGGAGCACGCGGCCACTACCATCAAGATCGCGCTCTGCCTCTGCCTGAGCCGCTTTAATCGCCACGCTAACATGCGAATCGAATCCTTTGGGAACCTTGACATTGATCAGTTGCTGCGGGTAAAGCGTTATGCCACGCGCCAGTTCGGCCAGAGTTTTGTTGGAATCCCGAAGGGCAAATAATACTTGCAGCGCAGAGATAATGCCGTCACCCGTAGTATGCTTATCGATGCAAATAATATGTCCCGAGCCTTCGCCGCCGAGCTGCCAACCGTTTTTTTGCAGTAATTCCAATACATAACGATCACCAACATTAGCGCGGGCAAAGGGAATATTCAATTTCTTGAAGCCATTTTCAATTGCGAGATTGGTCATCAATGTACCTGCCACACCGCCTTTGAGCAGCCCCTTCTGCTGGCGATGTCTCGCGATAATGTAGATCAGCCGGTCACCATCGTAGAGCGCACCTTTTTTATCGACCATGACGACCCGATCACCATCGCCATCGAGCGCAATACCAATATCAGCCTGATGCCGTTTGACAGCTTCCTGCACTGCGGCACTATGTGTGGCGCCGCATTCGTGATTAATATTGAGGCCGTTGGGCTGCGTCCCGATGGCGACAACGTCTGCACCCAGCTCATGCAGCACATGACCGGCAATTTGATATGTCGCACCATGAGCGCAATCGACCACGATGCGCAACCCGCGCAGATCGAGATGATTTGGAAAAGTGCTTTTGCAGAACTCGATGTAACGCCCTCGTGCATCGTCGACGCGACGCGCTTTTCCAAGCTTGGCGGAAGGCATAGACCTGATGGGAGCATTCAGTCCCGCTTCTATCTCGCGCTCGGTGGCATCAGGCAGTTTACTGCCCGCGGCGGAAAAGAACTTGATGCCATTGTCTTCAAACGGATTATGTGAAGCGGAAATGACAATACCCGCCTGCAACCGCAATGCGCGGGTAAGATAAGCGACCGCCGGCGTAGGAACGGGTCCAGACAGCAGCACGTCTACCCCCGCGGCGGACAGGCCCGCTTGGAGGGCCGACTCCAGCATATACCCGGATATTCGTGTATCCTTACCGATTAGCACCGCCGGGTGCTCACCCTTGGACAGGTGCCAGTCAGAGGATGTCAAGACTTTACCTGCAGAATAGCCAAGATGCATGACGAATTCAGGCGTAATCGGCATTTCCCCTACACGTCCGCGTATCCCATCAGTGCCAAAATATTTTCGGGTCATTAAAAAAAATCCGTAAATGATGGGGAGAGCAGGGGTGCGAGCGGCATTGGCGGTGCCATTTTTACTTTTCTCATTTAACCTAAATCCGGTAGCTGGACGGGGGGAATGCGCGGTTTTTGGAGTGTAGGGCAAGACGCAGCGACGCGGAACGGTATTCCAAGGAGCTGCAACGCAGCCATGTGCCGCAAAAACCGTGTCATCCGCCCTGTAGCGGATACACCATAAAGATGAAAGTCAAGCGGGGCAAAAAAATCTTTTTGGATCATAATTGAAAAATGAGCGGTCAACTGCCGGATTTAGGTTTAGCTATTCACCGCATTATAAACTGCTAGCGCATCTTTGGTCGCTTTTACGTCATGTACCCGCAGAATTTTAGCGCCCTTGGTTCTCGCCAGTAAAGCGGCAGCAACACTGGCGTGAACGCGGTCACCGACCTGGTTGCCGGTGATTTTTCCCAACATGGATTTTCGCGACAATCCCACCATCACTGGAACGCCCATATCCGTAAAGCAGTCGAGATGGCGCAGTAGCTCTATATTATGCTCCAGCGCCTTACCGAAACCAAAACCTGGATCTATTATCAATTTGTTGCGCTGGATACCGGCGGCTTGTGCTGCGTCCAGACGCTGCCGTAAAAAATCCTTCACTTCCGCCACCACATCATTGTACTGAGGGCTAGCCTGCATGCTGCGCGGATCGCCCTGCATATGCATGAGGCACACCGCGACGCCGCCTTCCGCAACTACCTCAAGCGCACCCGATGCTCGTAACGCATTGACATCGTTAATCATAGCCGCGCCGGCTTTAATCGCCGCATGCATCACTTCCGGTTTGGATG
>JALYOY010000342.1 GCA_030856655.1 Pseudomonadota bacterium
GAACAGGAGTCTACGTGAAAAAAATCAGATTGATGTGCCTGGTTTTCGTTATGCTTGGGCCAGCCCCCGTTGGTTTAGTATGGGCGCAGGAGGGCGGCGGGGGAGACGGGGGCGGGGGAGGAGGGAGTGATGGAGGAGGCCATCATGGCGGAGGAGGTCATCATGGCGGAGGTCATCATGGCGGAGGTCACCATGGCGGACATCACCATCATGGAGGAGTAGGGTTCCTTAGTATCGGAGGGTTCTATCCCGGCTATGGCTTCGGGTATGGATTCGGCCCGGGTTTTTATGGTGGTTATGGTTTTGGTGGTTATGGTTTCGGAATGCCTTACTATCCTCCTTATTACGGGTATCCACAGGTAGCCGTGCCGGCGAGGCCACCAACCTATATTCAGCAGCAGCAGGAAGCGGCACCACCACCGCCGCCGCAGAAGCCAACCTATTATTGGCATTATTGTAGAAATCCAGAGGGGTATTATCCATATGTAAGAAAATGTCCCGATGGCTGGCTGCAAGTGGCTCCTCAGCCTGCTGATCAATAACCAAGAGAATACTCAATAATCAAGAGGACAACCATGTCAAAAATCCGTAGATCAGCTCCGTTGCTAGTGGCGTCTTTACTGGCTGCATGTGCCAGCATACCAAGTGGCCCCGGCGTGATGGCCTTGCCTGGATCTGGCAAATCCTTCGACCAGTTTCGGGAAGACGATACCTACTGTAGGCAGTACGCCCATGAACAGGTCCGGGGACAGACACCGAACAGGGCCTCGATATTAAGCGGAGCAGGAAGTGCCGCTATCGGTACAGGTATTGGCGCGGCGGCTGGGGGCGCTTTCGCGGGAGGTACCGGCGCCGCGATTGGCGCGGGTAGCGGCCTCTTGCTGGGAGGACTGATGGGAACTCGCGCCGCCACCGCTTCGGGCGAGATGGGTCAGCAACGGTATGATATGGGTTATACACAGTGCATGTACGGCAAAGGCCATCGCGTTCCCATATCGGGCCAGATCATGGATAACGACCGGAATCAGCCGCTGAGGTCACCCTCCCAACCTTTACCAGGCAATGTGGCGCCTCCGCCTCCGCCGCCCGGCAATCCACCGCCTCCACCTCCGCAATAAAGATTGGCGCTTAAGCCTTGCAGTAAGCAGTCAGGAGCTTTCATGCGCAACCGAGACCGATACGATATTACTCAAAACCTTATAGGAAAATAACCATGCGAATAAGAATCACCGGGGAGAAGTCGGTCATAGATGACCTTAGTGCGGAGCTTGCCAGGCAAGGAGCACAGGTTGAGCCTGCTGAAGGTTCGATCGATAGAACGGAACTGGCTTTAGGGCTGTTGGAGGCGGCCGCGATTATTGCGATCGTGGTCAATATCGCGACGCTTATCAAATACCTGATCGAAATCGCCAGGCACCTCAAGGATAGTGAAAAGCGGCGCTTGGAAGTAAAGACCGCCGCGGGAACAACGCTTATCGACATCGATAACAAGTCAACTCCGGAAAATCTGGAAAAGCAGCTCTCTACGCACGCGGCATCCGTCGCTTCATCTGATGCCGCGGATAAAAAAGCCTGATTCCGGCGCTATCGCCAGTTTTTATCAGGACGACTTCGGCGGTTTTAATCCGCGTTTTGCGGGTGTCACTATCCGCATCGAGTCGCAGGCGGCCTACGATGAATTTGTGTCGTTCCTGACATCCCCTGCGTCTGGAGCATTCCATGGAAATAAAGAAGAATTCCTCGGCCCCATTTTGATTCGTTCGGTAATGGAGCATGAAATCCGTCACTACCATGATTTTCTGCTCGGCTCGTATAACGGAATGCTGTTTAGGGCACGGCTGCAAGCCATAATGAACGGAATAGAGGCACTGCATGCAGCCAAGGAGTTACCTGGCGAGGTATTTCCCGTACCATTGAGTACGTGGCTGTCATGGCCAGTGGAGGTGCGGGATGCGAGGCTGCAGGAGTGGGCAGGGTTCAGCATCGATGGAAAGAAGCCCGCCGCCATACCCCTCCCGGTAATATCGAAGGAAACGCTGCCGCAACATCGTGAAGCGGGGCTTTATGCGATTGACGATGACAATCCGGCAGTCGCTTTTTCGCTGGCGGCAGAGTATGCGGCGCGCGGTTATGCGAGAATTCAAGAGCTCGCGCACGGTACACAACACGGCACGCAAATTGCACAAGCTGACGAGGGCATTCGCTTATCCGAACACCGGGACCTGATCAATCCCGCCAACATTCAGGAAGTATTGGCCTTGACTGTACAGTTGGGTGCCGTATGGC
>JALYOY010000253.1 GCA_030856655.1 Pseudomonadota bacterium
GACTTATGGTGCAGTGAAAACGATGTCGCCCGCGGAGTTGCGGGAAGTTAACGCGCATATCGTGCTTGGCAACACCTTCCATTTATGGCTGCGCCCTGGCCTTGAGGTGATCGAGGCGCATGGCGGCCTCCACGGTTTCATGGGCTGGGATGGGCCGATACTGACCGATTCGGGGGGCTTCCAGGTATTCAGCCTGGGAGCTTTGGGCAAGATTGCGGAGGAGGGAGTCAAGTTCCGCTCGCCGGTAAATGGCGACGCGTGTTTTCTTACGCCGGAGGAATCGATGCGCATTCAGCGCATACTCAATTCGGATATCGCGATGATATTCGACGAGTGCACGCCTTACCCGGCGGACGAGCGGGCAACGGGCCGATCCATGGAATTGAGCATGCGCTGGGCGGAGCGGTCAAAACGTGCGCATGATGATGGCGGCAATCCCAACGCATTGTTTGGCATCGTCCAGGGCGGAATGTACGAAAATCTTCGTGACCGATCGCTCTCAGGGCTGCGGGGTATCGGCTACGACGGTTATGCCATCGGCGGATTGTCGGTGGGCGAGCCCAAGGATGACATGCAGCGCATTCTCAAGCACGTTGCGCCACAGTTACCCGCCGACAGGCCGCGCTACTTGATGGGAGTGGGAACCCCGGCGGATATTGTCAATGCCGTGGCGCAAGGGGTGGACATGTTTGACTGCGTGCTCCCCACGCGCAATGCGCGCAATGGCTGGCTGTTCACGCGAGACGGGGTGCTCAAGCTGCGCAATAGCCAATACCGCCTCGACACAGCCCCGCCGGATGGGCTTTGCGGCTGCTATACTTGCCGTCATTTCACCCGTGCTTATCTGCACCATTTACAGCGAATCAACGAAATCCTCGGCGCACGTCTCAACACCCTGCACAACCTGTATTATTACCAGCAATTGATGAGCGAAATCCGCGCCGCTATCGAGACCGGCAAGTTCATGGAATATGCGCAAGAATTTCAAGCCCGCGCCGCATCATGCTAAAATGCATCCCTTTTGAAAATGCCATCGGAGACATGCCATGTTGATTAGTGAAGCTTTCGCTCAGGCCGCTGCTTCTGCCCCGCAAGGCGCGGATTTATTGAGTCTGCTGCCGCTGATCGGTATATTCGCCGTGTTTTACCTGTTGCTGATTCGTCCCCAGTCGAAGCGCGCCAAAGAGCAGAAATTGATGATAGAAGCGCTGCAAAAGGGTGATGAGGTGGCGACCACAGGTGGCGAGTTAGGGCGCGTGGTCAAGGTGAGTGGTAATTATGTAATATTGCAGATTGCCGAGAATGTGCAGGTCGTCATGCAAAAGTCTGCTATTCAGACCCTGTTGCCCAAGGGAACGTTGAACAGTATCGAAAAGGAATAAAGATTTGGTAAAGGCAGGCCGTAAAGGGCGCAACACAGGCCTTCGTACCCTTTCTTTTTTTTCGTATCCACCCTCCCAAAAGTCATGAACCGCTACCCACCCTGGAAATACCTGATTATCGCGGTTTCGATATTACTCGGTCTTTTTTACACCTTGCCGAACTTTTATGGTGAGTCGCCAGCAGTGCAGGTTTCACCGCTGCGCACCGCGGCCAAGGCCGATGCCGCGCTGCTGCAGCGAGTTGAAGAAGCGTTAAAGAAAGCTAAGCTTGTACCAAGTGGTATGTTTCTTGAGGCGGGAGGGGTCAAAGTACGTTTTACCGACACGGATACGCAGATCAAGGCCAGAGATATGCTTCAGTCGGTGCTGGGTAACGGATATATGGTAGCGCTGAATCTTCTCCCTAATTCCCCTCAATGGCTGACAAGTCTCGGCGCATTGCCAATGTATCTAGGGCTCGACCTGCGCGGCGGCGTGCATTTTATGCTGCAAGTGGATATGCATGGTGCGCTTTCCAAAGCGCTTGACCGATACAGCGCTGATATACGCAGCAGCTTGCGCGAGAAAAAAATTCAGTATATCGGACTCGATAAGGACAGTACAAAGATCACCGTAAAATTTCGTGATGCAGAATCGCGTGCGAGGGCTGAAGCTGAAATCACCAAGACGTACGCCGACTTAAGCCTGCGCGAGCAGAATGTAAGGGACGAGTTCCACCTTACCGCCGCTCTCAAACCGGAAGCACAGAAACTCATGCAGGATTCCGCCGTGCAGCAGAACATCACTACACTTCGCAACCGTGTCAACGAACTGGGTGTGGCGGAACCGATTATTCAACAGGCCGGTGCTGATCGGGTAGTTGTGCAGTTGCCCGGTGTACAAGACACCGCCAAGGCGAAGGATATTCTGGGGCGCACCGCCACATTGGAAGTCCGTATGGTGGATGAGGAACGTGACGTCGCCGCGGCATTGCGTGGACAGGTACCGTTTGGAACCGAGCTTTACAATGAGCGCGGCGGCGGCCCGATATTGGTGAAAAAGCAGGTCGTGCTGACAGGCGACCGCATCAATGACGCCCAGGCCGGTTTCGATAATAACAATCAGCCGGCGGTGCACCTTAATCTCGACAACAACGGCGCGAGAATTTTCAGGGAATTGACGCGGGATAATGTCGGCAAGCGCATGGCGATTTTATTGATCGAAAAGAACCAGGCGGAAGTCGTTACAGCGCCGGTGATTCGTGAAGAAATCGGCGGCGGGCGAGTACAGATTAGCGGGCGCATGAGCACCGAGGAAGCCAGGGATGTGGCGCTGCTATTGCGTGCCGGCGCGCTAGCCGCACCGATGGACATCATTGAGGAGCGCACGGTGGGCCCCAGCCTTGGCGCCGACAACATTTCACGAGGATTTAATTCAACGCTGTTCGGCTTCGCCGCGATTGCGGTTTTTATGACTGCTTATTACCTGATGTTTGGCTTCATTTCAGTGATAGCGTTGGGCGCAAACCTGCTGTTGCTGGTAGGCCTTCTCTCAATTTTACAAGCCACGCTGACGCTTCCGGGCATGGCCGCGATTGCGCTTACCCTCGGCATGGCAATCGATGCGAATGTGCTGATCAATGAACGCATCCGGGATGAACTGCGAAACGGCATATCGCCCCAGGCAGCAATTAATGCGGGCTATGAGCGGGCATTTGGTACGATACTCGATTCCAACATTACGACATTGATCGCCGGTATTGCATTATTTGCATTTGGTTCCGGCCCTGTGAAGGGATTTGCCGTGGTGCTGTGTTTAGGCATTTTAACTTCAATGTTCAGCGCGGTAATGATTTCGCGGGGCATGGTTAATCTAGTATATGGCAATCGCCGCAAGCTGGAACGGGTCTCTATTGGCCAAGTGTGGAGGCCGGTGAGTGACAAGCGTTAATGTCAAGGATGAGTAAGGCGGGAATAGCCTGTTCTCACAAAATAAGAACCAGCGGGAAATAAGCAGGAGATAAGGTTCGGCATGGAATTTTTCAGAATCAAGAGCGACATTCCCTTCATGAGTTGGGGGAAATATACCACCACTATTTCGTTACTGACTTTTGTCGTTTCGGTATTTTTTCTTTTTACCAAGGGATTGAATCTGGGTGTGGATTTTACTGGTGGCACGGTAATGGAGGTCGGCTATACCCAGTCGGCGGACATCAGCAGGGTACGGGATATTCTCATCAAACTGGGCATGTCAGACGCAAGCGTGCAGAACTTTGGAACATCCCGGGATGTCATGATACGCCTCCCGGCGAAGCCAGATATCTCCAGCGCCAAGCTGTCCGAAACGGTGATAACGGCGCTGCGTCAGGATGACGAAGCAGCGGAGATACGCCGTGTAGAGTTTGTCGGCCCACAAGTGGGCAAAGAATTGGTGGAAAACGGCGCGCTAGCGTTGTTGGTAGTTTCTCTCGGTATTGTTGCTTATCTCGCGGCGCGCTTCGAGTGGAAATTCGGTGTCGCCGGAATTATTGCCAACTTGCATGACGTGGTGATCATCCTTGGGTTCTTCGCATTCTTCCAGTGGGAGTTTTCACTCACCGTACTCGCCGCGATATTGGCGATACTTGGCTATTCGGTCAATGAATCAGTGGTGATATTTGACCGGATACGGGAAAACTTTCGCAAGATGCGCAAGGCGCCGGTGACGCAGGTCATAGACAATGCGATAACCCGCACCATGTCCCGTACCATCATTACCCATGGCAGCACGCAAATGGTTGTGGTCTCCATGCTGTTTTTCGGCGGTGAGGCACTCCATTACTTTGCGCTGGCGCTTACTATCGGCATTCTGTTTGGCATTTATTCTTCGGTATTGGTAGCAAGTCCTCTCCTCATGTTGCTGGGCGTTTCGCGTGAGGATATTGTCAAACCCGAAAAAAAGAAGGACGAGGTGGAAGCGCTGCCTTAACTAGCCTTGATCCTTCCAGGCTGTTCTCCGTTTCGTTTCAGTCTCGTCTCAGTTTCGCTCGGCTCCGTCGCTTAAGGCTCGTTTTGGAACTTCTCACCACCTTCGTCGATATCATCCTGCATCTGGATCAGCATCTCATCTGGCTGGTTCAGAATTATGGGAACTGGATTTATGTCATTCTGTTCCTGATTATTTTCTGTGAGACCGGATTAGTGATAACACCGTTTCTGCCGGGAGATTCTCTGCTATTCGTAGCCGGTGCGATTGCCGCCAGCGGCGCCATGGACGTTCAGTGGCTGGCGGCGCTGCTCATGCTGGCCGCATTTTCCGGTGACAACACCAATTACTGGATCGGACGCTATTTTGGTCCCAAGATATTCAGCCGCCCAGATTCGCGTTTATTAAACCGCGCCCATCTGGAAAAAACTCATAAATTCTATGAAAAGCACGGTGGCAAAACCATTATTTTTGCGCGTTTTCTGCCAATTGTGCGTACCTTTGCACCCTTCGTAGCCGGCGTGGGGCGTATGATCTACCCGCACTTCATGGCGTACAGCGCATTCGGCAGCGTTTTTTGGATCAGTTTCTTCGTGTTCGGCGGCTTCTTTTTCGGCAACGTGCCGGTGGTTAAAAATAATCTGACCTATTTCATTTTCGGCATCGTCATTATTTCTGTTTTGCCGGGCATTATTCAGTATATCCGCAGCCGACTGGAAAATCGCGGTAAGAAAGCATAGGCTTTTTCGCTACTTTGCTGCCCCCATCGCCAAGGCCCGCTGTCGTGATTGGGTCATTTGTTCTTCTGATGGCTTGAAACTTAGCCATCCTTGCAAATTGGCAAGAGCGATGTCCGCCAAGGCTTCTATCCAGTCGCCGCGTTCATTAAGGCATGGGATGTAATGAAACTCGTGACCGCCCGCCTGGATGAAAACCGCTTTACCTTCCATAGCGATTTCTTCCAGTGTTTCCAGGCAGTCGGAAACGAAACCTGGGCAGACAACATCCACGCGCCGGATATTCTGTTTGCCGAGTTGTTCGAGGGTAGCCGAGGTGTATGGGCCTAACCATTCCGCCCGGCCGAATCGCGACTGGAAACAAATCTGATATTCGCCCGCATCCAGTTCCAGCGTCTCCGCCAACAGCCGTCCGGTTTTTTGACATTCACAGTGATAGGGGTCGCCTTTGTCCAGCGTGAAGCGCGGCACGCCATGAAAGCTTATTACGAGTTTGTCAGGTTTTCCGCTTTTCGCCCAATAATCGCGCACATTTTGTGCCAATGCGGTAATGTAGCCGGAATGATCGTGATAATGCTTCACAGTCCGAATGGCGGGCGTATTGCGCATTTTTTTCAGTTGCGTGAAGACTTCATCAAACGCTGAGGCGGTACTGCTGGCCGCATACTGGGGATAGAGCGGCAGTACCAGAATGCGCTCGCAGCCGTGCTGCTTCATCCGCTCCATTACCTCGGCAATGGAAGGATTGCCAATACTCATGGCATATTCCACCATCGGCACGGGTTGAGTGCGCTGGGCAAGAATATTCCTCAGCAGTTGGGTTTGGCGGGCGGTGTGAACTTGTAGCGGTGAGCCTTCCGGCATCCATATTTGCGCATATTTTTCCGCCGATTTTTTCGGTCGAGTATTGAGTATGACGCCGTTCAGAATCAGCCACCACGCCCACTTCGAAATTTCCACTACCCGGGGATTACTTAGAAATTGTTTGAGATAAGGTCGTAGCGCTTGCGCGGTAGGTGCATCAGGGGTGCCAAGGTTGATCAGCAAAACGCCTGTCTGATGTGCAGTGCCGTGCTGGTAAGCGGGCTCGGGGGACATTATCTGATCAGGCAAGAAACGGTACACGTTACAGTTGGCATACCGGCGGAAGCCGTTATCCAGTAGCGTGCAAACGGTTTGTAAAGCGTGCTACCCATTGTTGAGTTTTGGTGGATTCCGAGTCAAGAGCCGAATGACGAAAGTCATAACATTTTCTCGCGGAATAGATAGATAGAAAGATAGATAGATTGCGTACTCAGGAGGTGAGGCCACCGGTACTTGATTACAAGAGAATGAGGTGTCTAATGTTGGGACATCGCACTGGAAAGCAGCCTGGCGGTTGCATCCACAATCGGAATGACGCGTTCGTAAGCCATGCGCGTCGGGCCGATCACGCCTACAGTTCCCACGACTTTTCCGTCCACCTCGTAAGGCGCGGTGACAACGCTGAATTCATCCAGCGTCACCACGCCGGCTTCGCCACCGATGAAGATCTGTACACCTTCTGCCTTGCGGCTAAATTCCAACAACTGCAGCAACACTGTTTTACGCTCGAAAAGATCAAACAATTTCTTCAGGCTGGTCATATTGCTGGCTAAATCATGCACATCAAGCAATTTGCGCTCACCGGTCACTACCACGGCTTCGTTGTTTTCCCTCATCGCCTCGCCGCCCGCTTCGATAGCAGCAGTCATTAAGTTAGTCATATCGTGGCGCAATTTTTTCAATTCATTCTTGAGACGACTGCGGATATCGTCAAAGGTGCAGCCAGCATAATTCTTATTGATGAAATTAGCCGCCTCAATCAATTCCGTTTGGGTATAGGTTCTGTCCGTGAAAAGCACGCGGTTCTGAACATCGCCCTCTGGCGTTACGATAATGAGCAGAATACGCTTTTCGGACAAAGTCATGAACTCGATATAGCGGAATATAGCGCTGCTCCGCTTCGGAGTCACCACTACGCCGGCAAAACGCGTTAATTCCGACAACAATTGCGAAGCAGAATTAATCAGTCTTGAAGGATTGTCCAAATGGAGCTGGTCTTCGAGTTGATGGATTTCGATGACATCCAAAGGCTTGACCACTAGGAGCGTATCGACAAAAAAACGGTAGCCTCGATGAGTCGGTACGCGCCCCGCCGAAGCATGGGGACTGGCGACAAAGCCCATTTCCTCAAGATCAGCCATCACATTGCGGATGGTAGCGGGGCTCAGATCCAGGCCGGAAAACTTCGAGAGCGAACGAGAGCCTACCGGCTGGCCGTCGCTGATATAGCGTTCGATCAGAGTTTTAAGCAGAATTTTGGCGCGTTGATTAAGCATTTGATTATTCTACACCAGGATTCAATCTTCCGGCTTCGGCGATAAGCGGAAATCAGCCTGAGTTTTACAAATCGACGTCTACCGTATTTTCTAACGCAATTGCTACGAGAAATTCCGTTCACCCAGTTGTACGAATGGGGGGCAAAAAAGTTGGGCTTCGATGCCGCTATGCCCACCCTTGCATAATTTTCCTTCCAACCAGCTCAGCCCGATTACATGCAGATTTACACGAGCCGAAATGCAATCCTTTGTCACCCACAGCCCGATATGGTTTAATCTTGCAAACGGTATTTCACAATAAAACGAGTCATCCTTACAGGGGCTCAACAGCTTTTTGGGTTAAATCCAGCAATGAGCTCTCCATTCAAAACAATAGCCCTGATCGGTAAGCATAAGAATCCGGAAATCGTGACGCCATTGTTGCGTCTGGGAGAATATCTGAAAAGCCGCAATCTCAAGGTGCTTCTGGACCGCCGGACCGCGTTTCATGTGGCGGAGAACAAGTATCCAGTCATGAGTATGGAGGAGATAGGTGCGCACGCTGATCTGGCCATAGTGCTTGGGGGCGATGGCACCATGCTCAATATTGCACGGAAGCTTGCGCCTTTCGATGTACCGCTGGTGGGCATCAATCAGGGGCGACTCGGATTCCTTACGGATCTTTCAATCGATACCATGCTCGAAACGCTTGGCTCCATGCTCGATGGCCGATATATTGCCGAGCGGCGCATGCTGCTGTACGTTGAGGTTGCGCGTGGCAAGACCAGCACATTCAGCGCTCTTGCCTTAAACGATGTGGCGGTGAACCGGGGAGTCGGCGGCAGCATGATCGAATTCGAGGTGCGTGTCGATGGCGAGTACATTTACTCGTTGCGTTCTGATGGCCTGATTGTAGCTACCCCAACCGGTTCCACCGCTTACGCGTTGTCAGCCGGTGGCCCAATCCTGCACCCCAGTCTTGATTTGATCGCGCTGGTGCCGGTCAGTCCTCATACGCTGAGCAATCGCCCCATCGTGGTGGGGCCAGACGCCTTGGTAGAAATCCTAATGCATCCTACCGCGGTCGCGCGTGTTCACTCCGATAGTCATTCTCATTTCGACTTGCAGGAGCACGACAGGGTCATCGTGCGGCGTTCTCCCCATGAGGCAACGTTGCTGCATTCTTCCGATCATAGTTATTACCGCATGTTGCGCGAGAAGCTAGGCTGGAGCGGCTTACCCAGAAACGCGGCATGAATCCTCAGTCATGTTAAAGTTTCTAAACATTCGGGATTTTGTGATTGTTGATCGCATGGAACTGGAATTCGCTTCCGGTTTTACCGTGCTCACAGGCGAAACCGGGGCGGGAAAATCTGTTTTGATTGATGCGCTTTCACTTGTTATGGGCGGCCGCAGCGACGCTGGCGAGGTGCGCCATGGCTGCGAGCGCGCTGAGATCAGCGCGGAGTTCGACGTCCGCGGATTGCCGGAGCTGGCAGACTGGTTGGGCGAAAACGGCTTCGAAAGTGGTGGCGATGATAGCGTCGTATGCCTGATGCGCCGGACAGTGGATATTGGGGGCCGCTCACGTGCCTTCATTAACGGTCATTCCGCCACGTTGCAGCAATTACGTGCAGTGGGAGAAAAGCTGGTCGATATCCATGGTCAGCATGCGCACCAGTCGATGTTGCGCATCGATGCGCAACGCGATCTGCTTGATGCATTTTCAGGCAAACTCGAATTTGCGCGGGGAGTGACAGAGGTATATCGCCGCTGGCAGGATTTACGGCAACGGCGCGTGGCCTGGGGGCAGAACGCTGCCGTTTTCGTACAGGAGCGCGAGCAACTGGAGTGGCAAGTACGCGAGCTCTCCACATTGAATTTTTCACCCGAGGAATGGCAAGCGCTTCAAGCCGATCATAGCCGTCTATCCCATGCCGCGAGCTTGCTTGAGGTGGCGCAAATGGGGCTGGAAGCTTTATCAGAAGGGGAATTGGCTTCGCTTGCGCAAATCAATTCGGTTATTTCGCGTCTGCATAACTTGCTTGATTGCGACGCCAATCTTCAAGTTGTGCTTGATTTGCTGGAGCCGGCACAGATCCAGTTGCAGGAAGCAGTATACGAATTGGGGCGTTATCAGCAGCGTCTTGAGCTTGACCCGCAACTTTTGCAGGAAATGGAGGAACGCTTATCGGCGATTCACGCGGCTGCGAGAAAATATCGCGTTACCCCTGCTGAGTTGCCGGAATTGTTAAGAACGGCTAGTAAGCGATTGGAAGAATTCGGCTATAGCGACGATGGCGAGACCCTGGCCAGGGAAGAGGCGGCAGCCAGAGATGAGTATCTCAAGCTCGCAGAAAAATTGAGTGAAGCGAGGGCTGGGGCAGCCATAACGCTTGCGCAGCAGGTTACCACCGCAATGCAAACCTTGGCGATGGCGGGCGGGGAGTTCTGTGTGGCGTTGACTCCGCTCGAACAAGGTAATGCCTACGGTTTGGAACAGATCGAATTTCAGATCTCCGCTCATCAGGGGCTGCCGTTAAGACCGCTGGCAAAAGTCGCATCCGGTGGAGAATTGTCGCGTATCAGCTTGGCGATACAGGTCATTGCCAGCAAGCTCAGTGCGGCACCCACACTCATATTCGACGAGGTGGATGCGGGTATCGGTGGGCGCGTGGCGGAAATTGTGGGTGGCCTGCTAAAAAAGCTTGGAACGGAACGTCAGGTAATGTGCATCACGCATCTGGCGCAAGTTGCATCGGCGGGAGACCACCAATGGCAAGTCACAAAATCAGTTGATCCGAATGACGAAGGGAAAGTATCGAGCCAAATCAAGGTGCTTAAAAAAGAGGAGCGCGTTGAGGAGATTGCCCGCATGCTTGCCGGCGAGAAAATCACCGAAACCACACTTAAACACGCGGCTGAGATGTTGCTGGCTGCAAGGAACTAAACAAATCACTAAAAGCAAATCGTTTCCAAACCGTCTGCCCCATATTCCTTCGCTTTTGGCATAAAATAACTTTGGTCTTCAAAATCCTAAGAATCTGCCCTCATCCAATCATTTTTTTCGCTTCGATTTTTCAAGGTCGACAGGTTATCAGGGAGCCGTCTATCCACTTCTTGGGATGCAACAGGTCCGGGCGTATCTTGGAGAGATGCGAATTCATGTCCGTTATGAATGCTATTTAGCGTTTTGCAGTATGAAGGAATCCAACTGCGTTCGATCATATGATCGGGCAATTCATTAAAGTCAAAGGCGACGCCATCCTTAATCATCTGATCAACATTGAACAATTGTTTGATTTCAGGAATATCATTAAAAAATAGCGTATAAAAAGGTTTAACTAATGCTTTTGAAATCTTCATGCCTATGGGACCGATAAAATTCCTTCTTTGGCCTACGTGGGCTACCTCATCAATGGTAATTTCATCCAAAAGTTCTTTTAAGCGGTCACGGACTTCCGGTTCGTCAGCCAATACCTCGTCAAACAGACGGGATAGATGACAATAATAAGTTACACCCATCAGCTCAGTTACAAAAGCGGGTGAGTCCTTTATAAATCCAGGCAATTTAGGAAACTGTTCGTATATTTTTTCTTTAATCGGTCCTAAAGGTACCCATTCCACTCTGTCCAGGCCACAGGTAAACAGCATTTCGTTAAACAGGCGTACGTGACAGAATTCCTCGGCTAAATGGACACGACTGATTTTATCTTCTATTTTATACGAATCCGCCATGTCGGGGACTGAGTCCCATGCGCCTTTTATTCCCACCCACTCATGCCTCGCGAATTTATACATGCCAGTCAACATCAGGGTCATCCGATCAAGGGATTTAGGGTCATCTTGCATCTCAACATAATTACGATAAAAGGCTTCGGGATCGGCAAGCGGTTGCCGCAACCTAACCGGGTTGTCCCGGAAATGCTGTAGCCGGGCGCGTTTTTTGGCCAGATCTCTATCCTCTTCAAAAAGTTCTCCGCCATGT
>JALYOY010000032.1 GCA_030856655.1 Pseudomonadota bacterium
GCGATGAATCAGGGGTATCGCCAGCCGTTTGCTCAAGGAGGCGAGCAAGGCGGTGATATCGCCTTCGTCCGTCTCTGCGAGAAGGAGGGCAAACTCGTCCCCTCCGTTCCGCGCGGCAGTGTCGGAAGACCTGATGACATGAGTTAGATTCTGAGCGAACTGCAACAGGAGCGCATCGCCTGCGTCGTGGCCCATTGAGTCATTTACTTGTTTGAAATGATCTACATCGATCAACATCAAAGTTAATGGCAAGCTACTTTTATCCGATGCCGCAATTCCCTCCTCAAGTCTCACTGACAGCAGTGCTCGGTTCGGCAGTGAAGTGAGCGGATCGTGTGCAGCAGCGTGCCGAAGGTCTTTCGTTAGCCGATGGAGATTAAGTAACTGAGCATCTCGTTCTTTCACGGCACGACGAAGCTCAAGCTGCGCCTCAACTTGAGCAGCGAGCACTTGAAGCGCCGAGTGTTCCGAGGGAAGGAGGCCACCTGGCCGGGCGTGGTCGTCGAGGATGCAAAAGGCTCCCAGTGCAATGCCTTCGGACGAGTGCAGCGGGAACCCCGCATAAAACTTTATATGAGGGCTACTTACAACAAGCTCATTGGTTGCGAAGCGCACGTCCTTGTTCGCGTCGCATACTACGAGCGGCCCCTCATTACGAATTGCATGCGCGCAAAATGACTGGGCAATAGGTGTCTCGCGGATACCGAGCCCCACCTCCGACTTGAACCACTGCCGATTATTCTGGACGAAACTTATCGCGACGTACGGCGCCCGGCAGATCTCGGATGGGAGTTAGGTAATGTCGTCAAAGCCCGCCTCTGGGGGCGTATCCAGAATGTCATATTTGATCAAGAGCCGCGCTCTTGTCTGTTCAGGCGTTTCCATCATTGCCCCTTAATCGCTGCTCGAAGTTGCCTGGCTCAATGAGGCGATGCCCCGCTCAACGGCTCAGTGACAGTTCTCGCCTAGACGAACTAGCTAGGGGTATTACGAGGGGTCGATAGACCGGAGTACAATCGCCTATTTCACCTGAGGCTGGAAATTTGGAAAAAAATTGTTTATTGCTTCGAGCTAAGGGCAGCGGGTATCCGCTACTTTAGTTTTGGGAAAGGAACCACAAGGTTGGGCAAGAGCCTGCCAACCTGCAGCTCCTCGCCGCAAACTTTCGAGGGACGCATCGTCCATGTTGTGGACGATGATAAAGACCTACGGGAATCGCTTCAGTTCCTGCTCACTACGCGGCAAATTTCCGTCACCTTATTTGCCAGCGGGTTAACCTTTTTTGACGTCGTCACCGACTTGCCTGCCGCGCCGATAATATTGGACGTGCGCATGCCGCAGATGAATGGGCTGCAGTTTTTGACCGAGCTTCGTGAGCGTTGCGTTGACTGGCCGGTGATTGCCCTTTCCGGCCACGGTGAGATCAACATCGCCGTAATGGCGATTAAGTTGGGAGCCCTCGATTTTTTGGAGAAGCCAGTTGCGCCGTCAGAACTGGAGGACTGCCTCGAAAGAGCTTTCTCGCTAATCGAGGCCCAGCGGGAACATGGCGATGAACGGCGCATGGCAGAAAAGCTACTCGCGTTGCTGACGTCCCGCGAGGCAGAGGTGCTTGACAGGCTCTGTCAGGGACGATCGAATAAACAGGTCGCGTTCGATCTCGGGATTAGCCCGCGGACCGTGGAGATGCACAGGGCGAACGCCCTGCGTCACTTGGGTGTCAGGTCGATTGCTCAAGTCGTCAGCTTAAGGGGCGCGTCCGATACGAATCGGCCTCAGAGAAATTTGCCCCAAGATATCGCCTCTGGCGGCACACCTTCTGGCATCATCGCTGACGAAACTGGTCAGTAGGAGGCGACTCACCAAGTCAATCTTATGCGGAGCAGCTGTGATGGTGAAACGCGACAGAGCGAATTTTTTACGTGAATCAGGCGAAAAAGAAGTTACAAAGTTCCGGCTTGAAATGGGCCCTTTCGTCGTTGCAGCTGACGACACTCGCATGCCGATGATTTTTGTGGACGCAAATTCCGAGTTGAGCGAAATCGTCTATACCAATCAAAGTTTTTTAGAAACGATGGGGTACGAACGAGCCGAGCTATTGGGTTGGCCGTTCGATACGATCTTAGCGCCACAGCCTGGTTCCGACCGGTTCGTTCTTACTGAAACTCTTGCTCGCGAACGGAGTTCGCACCAAGTTAGATGTCGTCGAAAAGACCGCACGGAGTTTGAAGCGGCGCTGCTGGTAAGCCCAGTTTTTGGGGTGAAGGGTGAACTTCGGCAGTTTTTTTTGTCGGTCGTTGATCTTACCGCCCAGCTGGAAAGCAGGGACGAGGAACATGCGCGATTCCGCGACCTTTTTAGGAATGCCCCGGGTTTCATCGGCCTTACGACTGGTCCCGATCATCGTTTCACTTATGCCAACAAAGCTTTTGCAACACTGGTCGGCCAGGCCGATCTGCGAGGGCAGAAAGTTGCCGATGTTCTTCCCGAGATAGCCGGCCAGGGCTTTCTCAACCTGCTAAACCAGGTGTATGAAAGCGGCCAGCATTTCACAGGCAAGCGCGTTCCCATCACGGTGGAGCGGACGCATGGACCGGAAGTCCGGTACCTTGATTTTGTGTACCAACCTATCCGCGACCAGAGTGGGAAGGTTGCCGGCCTCTTCTGCGAGGGCACCGACGTAACGGAGCTGCAAGAGTCTTATCTCGAACTAGAGGTGGTCCAGGCGCGGCTCGTGCACCTTTCGCGTCTGAACGCGATGGGCACCATGGCCGCAACGCTGGCACATGAACTAAACCAGCCTCTGGCGGCAATTGCTAATTATGCGGCCGGGTGCGCCACCTTAGTGACCGAAGAGGGCGCAAGCGGCGGATCACTCCATGAGGGCCTTAAAGGGATCGCCCTCGCGGCCGATCGTGCGGGATCGATAATTCGCAGACTGCGCAGCCTGACTACCCGCACCACGCAGACGCAGGCGTTTGACGCCGCCCAGACGCTGGAAGAGGCCGTGCAACTGGTACGAGCGGGCGGTTGCGAGGAAGTTTTAATTACAGTGAAATATCCTGCATCGGGCCGCATCCAGGGAGACCGAGTTCAGATTCAACAAGTGTTGATCAACCTGCTCAAAAATGCCTGCGAGGCTGCTCGTGAATCCGCCGAGGAAAAACTGGTTTCAGCTGGGAGCTTCACAAAAAGAGGCCACGTCACTTTTTATGTCGAGGACAGCGGCCTTGGTATCTCGAACGATGACCAAGCGAAGTTGTTTCACTGGGCTGATTCCAACAAGCCCGATGGGATGGGGATTGGCCTTTCGATTTCGCGGACGATTGTCGAGCGACACCACGGGACAATTTCGCTGGATCGGACGGGAAGCTCCGGCACGCGTTTCTCATTTACACTTCCCGAAGCTGAACCGGACTCGGAAAAACAACTACCCCCCGTCGTCATCGGACCTACCCAGCCGTGACGCGCTCGTACCACAGGTGCATTGACCAATAGTGTTGCGCTAGCTCGCGATAAACTGCCCGCAGGGTCGCCGTTTCCGCTGCCTTAGCACTTGCAACGGCCTCATCGTGACGCGCGCGCCAGTGTTCAGGTGGTGGCGCCGACGAGACCTTATGGGGTGGGTGTGATATATCTCGCAAGGTCGCAGCTTTGAAATTGCTCCACGAATTGCCGCTGCTCGAGCTCGCGCCGCGAACGGACGATTGCTGGTAGATTACGATACCCCTAGTGCGCGCCAATCGATGTTTCATCTGCATGCTCCCACTCCCATGTAACAAGGTGCATGCACCGCGAACTGGGACTTAACTAACTGGGAATTCTACTGCTGCCCGCTCATTGGAAGCAAGGTGGGATCAAAGCCTAGATAATAATAATAGTTATAAGCCCGTTCTACGCCTGACTACCGTAGAAATACTGTAGTATATTTCCTCTATTCATTCATTTCGAACCAAGTTTTACCGTCTGGAAGGATTTTGAACAGGTGAGGGCATAGGTTATGAATCATTCAAGACGGAAAACGGTGCCTGAACATTTGCTTCCTAATGGCCGCGAGATCGAGGTCTCTTTTCAATCACATCTCGATATTGCGCACCACGACGCTGACCTTCGGCGCGTTCGGTCGACTGAAGGATTTGAGGTTTCTGCGCGCCTCGAAGGAGTTGAGTCAAAACTGCAATCTCTTTCACCCACAGCTCGACCGGATATCGTTGATGCCGTCAGCTGGGCTCGAACTGTTCGACAGTTGATTTCGTCGAGGCAGCGGCGCTACCGGTTTTTCCCGTCAGACATGTTCGCCGATCCGGCGTGGGATATCCTCCTCGAGTTATACCTCGCGGAACTCGAGCAGCGGCGAGTGGCTGTAAGTACCCTGTGCGTAGCTGCCGAGGTTCCGGCCACGACGGCACTTCGTTGGACCAATACTCTAGTCGATAGGGGGATGCTTTGCCGGCGGCCCGACATTCTAGATCGCCGCCGGATCTATATTGAGCTGACCCAGTTCG
>JALYOY010000045.1 GCA_030856655.1 Pseudomonadota bacterium
ATTCGGTTGATGCACGGTGATGCCGCCTTCGCTGCCCGGTATCATCAGATTTTTGATGCGCACGTTGGCAAACGTGCCCCGCATCATCACATCGTGATTGCCGCGACGCGCCCCGTAGCTGTTGAAATCAATTTTTGACACGCCTTTGGCAAGCAGGTATTTTCCCGCGGGCGATGTATCCTTGATGGCGCCGGCAGGACTGATGTGATCGGTCGTTACCGAATCGCCGAATATGCCTAATGCACGCGCGTTACATATACGGCCGGGCGGCCCCGGTTGCATAACAAACTCCTGGAAGAACGGCGGCTCGGCAATATATGTGGATTGTGGCCAATCGTATACTTGGCTCGCCACCGATGATACATCGTTCCACAATCGATGATCCCTGGTGAGGTTGCTGTAGAGCCGCCGGAATGTTTCCGCATTGGCGGCGAATTTCATCAGCCCATGGATTTCGTCATCGGTCGGCCAGACGTCACTAAGCCAGACGGGGTCGCCATCGCCGCCAACCCCCAGCGGTTCAGTCACCAAATCCTTGAGCATCGTTCCTGCGATAGCGTACGCCACCACCAGCGGCGGCGAAGCGAGGAAATTGGCGCGAATGTTGGGGTGAATTCGCGCCTCGAAATTGCGGTTGCCGGAAAGTACCGCCGCACACACCAGATCATTCGTCACCACGGCTTCCTCGATTGGCTCCGACAGCGGCCCCGAGTTGCCGATGCAAGTGGTGCAGCCGTAGCCAGCCAGGTTAAATCCGAGTTTTTCGAGGTACGGCAGCAGGCCGGCAGCAGTAAGATACTCCGTAACCACGCGTGATCCGGGCGCAAGCGACGTTTTGATGTGCCGCTTGACCTTCAGCCCTTTTTCTACCGCCTTCTTCGCCAACAATCCGGCAGCGATCAGCACGGCAGGGTTGGAGGTATTCGTACAGGACGTGATGGCGGCAATCAATACATCCCCGTGGCCAAGATCGAAAGGACCATTTGTTATACATAACGGCGTTTCTTCTGTTTCCAGTATCGGACGGTTGATGACCATCTCCTCTACATTCCTTGCGCTTCCCGGCTGCAAGAAAGTATTGGCATGGCCGGGACTGGCGGCGATCGCTTCCCTGCTAATGCCGTATTCATCACAGCCGCGCACCGGATAACGTCGGTTCAAGTCTCTTGTATCTCTGCCATAACCATTCTCCACAACGGGCTTGGCAAAAAGTTCAGTTAACTTAAGTTTCATGTTGCCAAGTTCGATGCGGTCCTGCGGGCGCCCGGGCCCTGCCAGCGAGGGGGTGACAGTGCCCAGGTCAAGCTCCAGTTCACGCGTATAATCAATGTCACCCTTGCGGGGGATGCCATATAGCTCCTGAGCCTTAAAGTAGGATTGAAGCATGGCGACTTCCTCGTCGCTACGCCCCGTGTCTCTGAAGTACTCGATGGTGGCGTCATCCACGGGGAAAAAACCCATGGTGGCGCCATATTCTGGGGCCATGTTGGCAATTGTGGCGCGATCGGGTACCTTCAACGATGCAGTGCCTTCGCCAAAAAATTCCACAAACTTTCCCACGACGTTGGCCTTGCGCAACATCTCGGTGATGGTCAGCACCAGGTCGGTGGCAGTAACACCGCCGCGCAATTGGCCGGTCAGATTCACGCCAACAACGTCCGGAGTAAGAAAGTAAACTGGCTGCCCCAGCATTCCGGCTTCCGCTTCGATTCCGCCAACGCCCCACCCTATCACACCGATGCCGTTGATCATGGTCGTATGCGAATCGGTTCCGACCAGCGTGTCTGGATATATCACCTCGTTCTTGTAGTGCACACCCCGGGCCAGATATTCGAGATTCACCTGATGCACGATACCGATTCCCGGCGGCACTACTTTGAATGTCTCGAACGCCTGCATACCCCATTTTATGAACTGGTAGCGCTCATTGTTACGGCGGAATTCTATCTCCATGTTAAGGTCGAGCGCCTGGCTATTACCGTAGTAATCGACCTGCACTGAGTGGTCCACTACTAGATCGACCGGCACCAGCGGTTCGACGAGTTCCGGATCCTTACCCATTTTTTTAGCCACGCCACGCATTGCCGCCAAATCCACCAGGAGCGGCACACCGGTAAAATCCTGCAGGACAATCCGGGACACAACGAAGGGAATCTCATCCACCCGCGAAGCGTTGGGTTGCCAGCCGGCTAATCGCTTCACATGGGCCTCGGTGATCTTCTTGCCGTCGCAGTTGCGCAAAACTGATTCCAGCACAATGCGAATGGAAACCGGCAACCGCGAAATCTTTCCGACACCGGACGCTTCCAAGGCGGGGAGAGAATAGAACTTTGCTTTCTTGCTTGGGAAAAGAGGAAAGTCTTTCAGCGTATTAAACATGTTATGCGTCATGATGATATCCTTCGAAATAACTTCTAAATCGTGCACGAGAAAGACCATGGCAACGGATCGGAATGAGTTCTCTGATATTGAAGAGCCCCGATAGTTGCCTCCCAATCAATTCGACATGCGCACTATTTTTCACTTTCCTGTTTTATTCATTTGATATTCTAAAATATTGGCTTCGATTACGCCCTCGGAAAAGCTCTGGTAGGCGTTGCCTATTCGCTTAGCCATTGAGTCTGGGAAAACGTGAAAATTACCCGCTTTCAGAGCGTTAACGATACTGTCGGCAACAACCGAGGCAGACTCGGCAAGCCCTGCCAAGCCAGCAGCGACACTCATGTCGGTAGCGATGAGGCCGGGATGCACGCTCAGAACTGCTGTGCCCTGCTGACCCAGCAGTTCACGCAGCGCCTGCGTAATAGAGTAGGCAGCGGCTTTGGAAGCGGAATGCGTTGCGAAGTTGGCAGAGCATTTTAATGATGCAACTGAATTGAGTTGCACGAAGGCGCCGCCTCCGTTTACCCTAAGAATAGGGGCAAAGGCTTGCGCCATCCGGATAAGACCAAACACATTAGTCTTCATCCCAAGCTCCAGCGAATCGATGGCATCGCTGTCCATCGGAGTGGAAGCTATAAAGACACCGGCATTGTTGACCACTACCTGAACATCTTTTGTTGTCGCCGCTACTGCCGTAACGGTCTCCGGTATCGTCAGATCTAGTCGAACAGGAACTACTTTGTCTCCATAGTGCTCAACTAACGGAACAGCAGAGTCCAGGTTGCGAACTGCAGCATAGACTTTCGTTGCTCCATTATTCAAGAAAGCATCGACTAAGGCCTTACCGATTCCGCGATTTGCTCCAGTGACAAGAGCTATTTTGCCTGTGATGTCGTAATTTATCTTCATTTTGCTCTTTAATACGAACTGGGCCTTGGTGGATTGCATTCCCCGCTTCAGGTCAATATGGGAAGCAGCGTTATTTCTGAAGCGAATTTCGCGCTTCAATTTATGACCTTCAACAGCCTTGCTCAGTTAAAGTTGTCATCGTAGCATCCACAGAAGACCACTTCCATGCTTATCTGCCTCTTGGCCCCGTCTACCGGTAAGGATGATGTTGCCATCATTACTGGACAACGCGTAAGCTGAAAAATCATATAATATGAAAAATGAATGCGTGCCTGCACAACGTGACTGCTTGCAAAAATGCGCGTTGTTACCGCTATTCAGGCTTGCGCATTCGCGGTACCGATAACTAATGAATAGCTTATAGCGAGCATTTGTTCATGGCCGTTCCCACATTGGCTTTGCTTCACGGCTTCCTTGGCTTCTCCCGTCGCGGACCTATCGAGTACTTTCGTGGCGTGGAACATGCGTTGCGCGAGATGCATATTATTCCTCTAATGCCGGAAGTTTCGCCCGCCGGCACGATAGCGGAACGCGCGGAGGCACTCGCCCGGCAGCTTTTCCTCAGTGACGCGCCGACCTTTGCGCTGGTGGCCCATAGCATGGGGGGGCTGGACGCGAGGCACCTGATTACCTATCTTGACCCGCACCGGCGTATAAAGAGTTTGCTTACTGTTGCTACGCCGCATCGGGGCTCACCCTTGGCACTGTGGTTTCTCCAATCGCATGGACCGATTCCAGCCTTGATTCGGCATATAGGGAACCCCGGTCTGGGCGAGCTAACCCCCGAGGCCCGCGCGGCAATGCCTATTCCCGACCGCGACGATGTCGACTATTCGTCCTACGCAAGCTGCCGGCCTCCTCATGAACTCCCATTCTGGTTTCGTCCCTATGGACGTGTTATCCCCGAAGACAATGATGGGATGGTGCCGGTTAGCTCCACCCGATGGGGAAAATTTCGCGGCGTAATGCGTACAGATCACCTCGAGTTTATTGGGTGGAGCCTCGCCATGCCGAATGCACGGGTCGCGCGGCCCTTCAACCACATCCATTTCTGGAAACAAGCATCTGCCGAAGCCATCGCGGCGGCAGAAGGCAAAATAACCTGAGCGAAAGGAAAGGGGCATGGAGAACGAGGGAAATAAATGGAACATGCCGTGGTACGATTGGCTGGTATTTCTCCTGCCGATATCCCTTATTGTTGGTCTCGGGCTGGAATCTGCCCTGGGGCCCGAAGGGATCGAGCATCGCGATTTCCGGGCTGTTGCCCATTGGTTTGATCCGGTATTCTTTCAATATAATCTCATCATGACACTGCTGGCCGTACTGGTCGTGCCGTCGCTCGCCTTAAGCTATATACAGACCATGACCAATCGGAAGGAACGGCAGTTGCAGCGCGAAGTCCCGGCCGAGCGCCGCAATGAAATCCGCAGAAGAATGGGACGCCGCGCTTCCTTCAGCACTTATCGGGGCAGTGTCTGGCTGACTACGACCATCGTGCTGCTCGGCACTTGCATCCTGCTTCTGTTCAAGCCTGTTTCCTCGGCGGGCGGAGGCGTGGATTTCAGTCTTGGCGCAAACATGTTGACCATGGGACCGTTCGCCGAACTATTCGGAAAAGATCCGGATGCATATTATTCTCATCTCACCCGTAACCTGACCGCTTTCCAGTTCGGTTTCCTCGGCGCCTACATTTATTTCATCGGCTCCGTTGTGCGCGCATACTTCACGCTCGATCTGACCTCTCACACTTTTGTCGATGGGTCCATCCGCATGATTGTCGCGAGCATACTCGCGTTGATACTCTCCTTTGCATTCGACTTCGCCTTCCCTGCCGACTCCAAATATGTGGCCGAGCGGGTTGCCGCACCCATCAATGATTCCGCTGAGGCTTCACTTGCCAATAAAGGGTCGACTGGAAGGTCGGATGAAACAGATTCAACAATACCTGCGAGCCTTAGCCTGCTTCCCGTTTTGAGCTTTTTCTTTGGTTTCTATCCAAAACGCGCGTTGCTGGCTATCGAGCGTATTGGGGTCAAGGTAATGAAGAACACCGTTGGCGACATTTACCGTGCGCTGCCGCTCTCGATGCTTGCAGGCATGAGCTATGCCCATGAGTTGAGACTGGAGCGAGAGGGTTATGACAACATCGAAAACTTAAGCAACGCTGACGCCGTGGACCTTGCGGTACGGACCTGCTTCAGCTATAGCCAATCGAAGCAGTGGATAGACCAGGCATGGCTCATCGCTCACTTGCGGGAGGATTATCCGGAATTCGTCCGCCGCACCGGCATTACGAATAGTGACGAGTTGCAGCGATTCTTGTCCGCATGCGATTGCACGCAAGTCGATGGGGCGGGGCAATTAGTGACAGCGTTATCGATGGACCCGGCGGCAAGTTCGTCGTGGAGGATAAAACTCGCCGCCCTTAAAATATTGCTCAATGTCAATACCGGGCGGCCGGAAGGCTCAGGCAATCAAGACACGAGAGAGCCCGGATCGGACTGAGAACATTTAATCGCTTGATGTTAAGGTAAGGAAACGTCCCGTTAAATCACAAGCATATCAACAAATTCATTTACCGGTGTTGCTTCCAGTCTTGTTTGGACTGAGCAGATGTCAATTATCTCCTTTTGCTGCATTGTCGAAAAATGGTGTGCGAGGTTGGCTCTGAATTTTTGCTCCAGTAGCGTAATACCTTTGCTGCGGCGAAACTTATGGCCGATGGGATACTCCACCACCAATTCATCCAGTCGACTGCCATCCTTGAATTCCACCGTGACACCGTTGGCAATGGAGCGTTTTTTGGGATCGTAATAGTCCTTGGTGAACTGCAGGTCCTCGACACAGATGATTTTAGCGCGCAGCGCGTCGATTCTCGGATCACTTGCCACGGCATCCTCATAATCGGCAGCGGTAAGCCGACCAAAAATCAGCGTTACCGCAACGATGTACTGGATGCAATGATCGCGGTCGGCAGCATTGTACAATGGTCCTTTTTTGTCGATGATGCGGATCGCCGCCTCGTGAGTACGAATTGTGATTTTATCGATCTCATCAATTCGTTCTTTTACCCAGGGATGTACCTGCATGGCGCATTCAGCCGCTGTCTGGGAGTGGAATTCAGCAGGGAACGAAACCTTGAACAATACGTTTTCCATCACGTATGAATCCCACTGCTCAATCGGCCTCTGGAAGCTGAATGGCCGCCCCTTGAATAGCGCATCGTAAAACCCCCACGTTTTGGCAGTAAGTGCGGAGGGACAACCCATTTCTCCTTTAAGGGTTATCAGTGCAAGCCAGACTGCGCGACTGGTAGCATCGCCCGCCGCCCAGGATTTGCGCGAGCCGGTATTAGGCGCCTGACGATAGGTGCGCAGCGATTGTCCATCCACCCAGGCCTGCGAAAGCGCATCAATAATCTGGTCGCGGCTGCCGCCCAATAAATGCGTCACTACCGCGACGGACGCAACTTTAACCAGCACTACATGATCCAGCCCAACTTTGTTGAAACTATTTTCCAACGCCAGGCACCCCTGGATTTCATATGCCTTAATCATGGCGCTCAGGACATTGCGCATCGTGAGCGGCTTCTTACCCGCAGCCACGGCGTTGCGCGCGCGCCAGTCGGCCACAGCAAGTATACCTCCGAGATTATCCGACGGATGGCCCCACTCGGCGGCAAGCCAGGTATCGTTGAAATCGAGCCAGCGGATCATTGTGCCGATATTGAATGCGGCCTGTACCGGATCAAGCTGGAATCGAGTGCCGGGAACTCTCGCCCCGTTTGGCACGGTCGTGCCTGGAACAAGTGGGCCGAGTAGCCGGGCACAGGCAGGATAAGCAAGCGCTTCCAGCCCGCAGCCGAGAGAGTCCATCAGGCAGTTGCGTGCAGTGTCGTAAGCCAGACTGCTTTGGATATCACGATTGGCGACATAGTCGGCAATGTTCACCAATATTTGATCGGGTTGGGGGCGAATGTTGGAGATGGGGAACGACATGGTTATCTATTATAGAACTGGTCATCTAACAGAAAGAATCGTCTTCCTCGCGAAAGCGGAAATCCAGAAATAGTCCCCAAACTAGGATGGCCGACTCCGTAATAAATAGGTAAACGACAAGCAATCTCAGTATTCTTAGCCGTTGACAATAGCGCCGTGACCGCCATTACCGGGTGAGCCTTCAATATGCTTAAGCTCTTTTATGTGAATAACGGAGTGGGCAAATTGAATTGAGCAATACTCTAAATTAAATTGAGGTACACATAGTGTATCGAAATTTGCGTAACAAATCGCCGGAAGAGGACGCACGCTCGATGGAAACATGAGAACTCTTCGATCCGGGTGCAACACACCGCCCTATCGCGAGTGGCCTACCAACTTTGCGCATAACGTCGTGATCACCTATTATTTTCTTATAGCAATGTAAACCATAGAAGAAGGTGACCCCGCGCTAATTACAGCGGCGTTGGGCGATATTGCCCAGACAGCCGTTATGCTATAAAGAAAGTTGAGATGCGGGATCATCATGGCCTTGATGCGAAGATTGAGATGAGGAAACCCACTGATAAGGAAATTGAGGAAATCACGTCATGCTCAAAGATAAAACCAGCTCGCTGGAAAACAATCGGTGCGTATTCCTGCCACCGAATCCTTGACGATTAGTACCACCGCCACTGCCTGAAGCAGCATTGTTACCTGATCGGGCAGGTACCAACTATCGCGCCGCGGCGTGGGTTTGTGCTGCGAAGGAGATCAGATTTGACTGGACAGCGGCAGACAACAGAGCAGGTAGTGAACACGGAAGATGCGGCTCGCGTTCTGCTGGAAACCGTGCGGCAGCTAGCAGCGGAATTGCACGCAGGTTCCAGGGGAGAAATGTCGGCAACACTAGACAGCTCCCTGGAGCGGGATCTGGGTTTTGACAGTCTCGGGCGCGTAGAACTGATCGCTCGCACTGAGCGCATCTTCGGAATCAGCCTACCGGAACAAGTGCTGGTCAATGCTGAAACGCCACGCGATCTATTGCAAGCGGTATTGACTGCTGCACCTTCAGCGATGCCCCTGAAGGGAATGCAGCGGAGCGATGCCCCAATTCGGGTACAAGCCGAACCGTCAGATGCGCTTACTCTGCCGGAGGTTCTTGATTGGCACGTGTACACCCATCCGCACCGGACGCATATTACGTTGCTGGATGAAGCAGGCAAAGAAGCCGAAATTTCCTACGCTGCTTTGCAGAAAAGCGCCGTGGAGATCGCATCGGGACTGCTGGAATATGGATTGCAGCCCGGACAGTCCGTGGCCATCATGCTACCGACCAGCCGCGACTATTTCTGCTGCTTCTTTGGGGCGCTTCTGGCTGGCGGAGTACCCGTGCCAATTTATCCGCCTGCTCGCGTCTCACAGATCGAGGATCATCTGCGTCGGCATGCAGGCATTTTGTCCAACGCACTCGCCGTAGTCCTGATTACGGTGCCTGAGGCGAGGCCTGTCGCCAGACTGCTCCAGGCCCAGGTGGAGACATTACGCGCAGTTACCACTGTGGCCGAACTGTCCGTTCCCGGGCAGGCGCCAGGGTATCCTATCCAGCCCGGGCAGATTGCGCTTCTGCAGTACACTTCTGGCAGTACCGCTAACCCGAAGGGTGTTGCCCTGACTCATACCAATCTATTGGCCAATATCCGCGCGATGGGACAGGTGACACAGGTCACTTCCACGGACGTGTTTGTCAGTTGGTTGCCGCTGTACCATGACATGGGATTGATCGGCGCCTGGCTTGGCAGCCTGTACTATGCCTGCCCATTGGTAGTAATGTCGCCCATTACCTTTCTAGCGCGTCCGGAGCGCTGGCTGTGGGCAATCCATCAGCATCGCGGCACCCTTTCGGCATCCCCCAATTTCGGCTATGAGCTGTGCCTGCGCAAGATCCCAGACGATGTTCTCGACGGACTGGATCTGTCGAGTTGGCGCATGGCTTTCAATGGCGCCGAGCCGGTAAGTCCTGAGACCATCGTCAATTTCACGCAGCACTTCGCCCGCTATGGGCTACATCCGGAAGCAATTGCGCCGGTATACGGACTGGCAGAATGTTCAGTAGGGTTGGCTTTTCCACCGCCGGGACGCGGGCCGCTGATCGACAGTATTAAGCGGGACAAATTCATGGGTTCCGGTCAGGCGGATCCAGCCGGCAGCGAAGAGGCGGACACATTGCGCTTCGTGGCCTGCGGCCAGCCGCTTCCCGGTCACCAGATCAAAATTGTTGATGCCACGGGCAGTGAAGTGGGGGAGCGGGTGGAAGGCCACCTGGAATTCAAAGGGCCGTCCGCTACTAGCGGTTACTTCCGTAACCCCGAGCAGAACCGCCAGTTATTCCACGACGGGTGGCTGGATTCTGGCGATTTCGCATACATCGCTGCAGGTGATCTTTATCTGACCGGACGCGCAAAGGACGTCATCATCCGCGCCGGGCGCAATATCTACCCCCATGAACTGGAGGAGGCTGTGGGCAATATCCCCGGCATTCGCAAGGGGTGCGTCGCGGTTTTTGGCAGTCCGGATCCGGTTTCCGGCACGGAGCGCTTGGTGGTGCTAGCTGAAGTACGCGATACCGATTCGGGGAAGCGCGAGGAATTGCGTGGCCAGATTAATGCCCTGACTCTGGATATGCTGGGAATGCCAGCAGACGATATCGTGCTGGCGCCCGTCCATAGTGTGCTCAAAACTTCAAGTGGCAAGATCCGCCGGGCGGCCTGCCGTGAGCTGTATGAAAAGGGTGCGGCTCCCTTGCGCCCGGTGTGGTGGCAAGTGATCCGGCTGGCGTATGCTGGTGTGCTGCCTCAGTTGCGCCGCGGCAGCAGGATGGCATCCGACATTCTCTATGCCGCGTATGTGTGGGCACTGTTCTCCCTCCTGGCACCAGTGACCTGGCTAGCAACCGCGCTGCTGCCCCGCCCCGCCTGGGGTTGGGCGGTGAGCCGCGGGAGCGCACACCTCCTCACACGTTTGTCAGGAACGCCATTGGCGGTTCACGGATTGGAAAATCTCCCCCGCAAGGGGCCTTGCGTGCTGGTGGCAAACCATGCCAGCTACCTTGATGGAATCGTGCTCGTCGCGGCGCTACCGGGCGGATTCAATGCCAAAGGGCATTTCAGTTTTGTAGCCAAGCGGGAGCTGCTGGACAGTATCGTTTCGCGCGTGTATCTGCGGCATATCGGAGCGGATTTTGTCGAGCGCTTCGATCCGGAACGTGGTGTGGAGGAATTAAAGCAGGTGGCACTCTCCCTGCAATCTGGCAGCTGTCCGATATTTTTCCCGGAGGGCACATTCAACCGCATGCCCGGCTTGTTACCGTTCCGCATGGGCGCATTTGTGGTAGCGGCCGAGACGGGTGTACCGATAGTGCCCATAAACATTCGTGGCACCCGCTCCATCCTTCGTGCCGACCACTGGTTTCCACGCCGCGGAGCTATCACCGTCACGATCAGCATGCCAATCGTGCCGGATGGAAAAGACTGGGCTGCCGCCATTCGTCTGCGGGATGCAGCTCGCGCGGAAATCTTACGTCTGTGCGGAGAGCCTGACCTCGCATCGGGCAGTTTAGGCCATGCACGCTTCGAATAAACAACGCACGCGAGAAAATAAAGACGGCCACGATCATCGGTTTTTTGTAATAATCGCCGAAGCAGAAACTAAGAAACATGCGTTATTACTATTTTTCAAGGAGATGGAAAATAAGGTTGAAGGGTAACCGCCATTTAAGGCTGCACCTTGAAACTACTTAGAAAGGATTAACCATTCTCCGGCTTTAAACTTGCCTCCTCCCCAAAATCGCATACCCTACCCCCCGCCCAAGCACCGTTTAGGAGAGGTGCCATGCCATACGACACGCTAGAAGACCTTCCGGACAACGTCAGAAATGTGTTGCCGAAACATGCGCAAGAGATATACCAGGCGGCTTTCAATAACGCCTGGGATTAATATAAGAATCCCGCCGATCGCAAGGGCGACGCTTCACGCGAAGAAACTGCGCACAAAGTAGCCTGGACGGCGGTAAAACAGCAATACGAAAAAAATGGCGACGAATGGCACAAGAAGTTATAAATTTCTCAACAAAAAAGGGGGATACGATGATGGTCTACGGAATCGAATAATCGTCTAACCCGATTTTTGTTTTTTTCTTCTCAACGCACTCGACTACCGCGCCGCAATCGGAACAAATTCCCGATTCTCGGGACCGATGTAATTCGCGGAGGGCCGGATAATCTTGTTGTCCAGGCGTTGCTCGATGATGTGGGCGGCCCAGCCGGTAATACGCGCAATCGCGAATAGCGGCGTGAACACGACTGTCGGCACGCCCATCATGTGATAGCTCACAGCGGAGAACCAGTCGAGGTTGGGAAACATTTTCTTGCTATCCCACATCACAGTTTCCAGCCTCTCGGCGATATCGAACATTTTCATGTCACCGGCCTCTGCCGAAAGGTTCCTCGCCACCTCCCTGATGATCCTGTTGCGCGGGTCAGCGACGGTATAAACCGGATGGCCGAATCCGATGATAATCTCCCTGTTTGCCACGCGACGGCGGATGTCGGCCTCGGCCTCGTCCGGTTTTTCATAGCGTTTCTGGATATCGAATGCGGCCTCATTGGCTCCGCCATGCCTCAGTCCGCGCAGTGCACCGATGGCGCCGGTAATGGCCGAGTAGAAATCTGAGCCGGTGCTAGCTATCACGCGTGCGGTAAACGTGGAAGCATTAAACTCATGCTCGGCATATAGCACCAGTGATGTGTGCATTGCCTTCACCCACGACTGCGATGGTGCCTTCCCATGCAGCAGGCGCAGGAAATGCCCGCCGATGGAATCACCATCGGCCTCGACTTCAATCCGCCGGCTATTATGAGAATAGTGATACCAATAGAGCAACATGGGTCCGAGGCAGGCAAGCAACCGATCGGCCAGATCGCGCGCGCCCTCGATTGAATGGTTTTTCCCTTCCGGTAATACCGCACCCAGCGCGGAGACGGCGGTACGCATAACATCCATCGGATGAGCGGCTGCAGGAATCGTTTCCAGAATCGCTTTAATGCTGTTGGGGAAGTCACGCAAACTTCTCAGTTTTTCTTTATACGCAGCCAGTTCCACCGACGCGGGCAGCTTTTCGTGAATCAGCAGATAGGCAATTTCCTCGAATTCACAGCTATCAGCCACGTCCAGAATGTCATAGCCACGATAATGCAAATCGTTGCCGGTTCTGCCGACGCTGCAGATGGCAGTATTGCCGGCCACCACGCCTGATAGCACGACGGATTTCTTCACTTTGGAAGTGGAACTCTCGATACCTTTACTCACTTTCAGGTTTAATGGACGATTCGGAAAACAAGGTATCCAGTTTCTCCTCGTGCGCATGGTAATCGAGAAAATCGTAGAGCTCGGCACGGGTCTGCATGGTATCTATTACGTTTTTCTGAGAGCCTCCGTTGCGTATTGCCCGATACACTCGGAGGGCAGCGGCATTCATGGCACGAAACGCGGATAGGGGATACAACACCAGGGAAACATCCGCGTGTGCCAGTTCCTCTATTGTATAGAGAGGAGTTACGCCGAACTCGGTTATGTTTGCCAGGATCGGTACTTTCACCGCCGCGGCGAACTGCCGGTACATACCCAGTTCAGTCACGGCTTCGGGAAAGATCATATCCGCACCCGCCTCCACATATAGACATGCGCGATCCGTGGCGGCTTGCAGCCCTTCCACCGCCAACGCGTCGGTGCGTGCCATGACGACAAAATCGGTATCGGTTCTGGCGTCCACAGCAGCCCTGATTCGATCCACCATTTCCTCCTGGCTGACAATTGCCTTGCCGGGACGGTGACCGCAGCGCTTGGCCTGCACCTGGTCCTCAATGTGCATCGCGCCCGCGCCGGATTTGATCAGCGATTTTACCGTACGGGCGATATTCAAGGCATTTCCAAAGCCGGTATCCGCATCTACCAGTAACGGTACGTCGGTGATATCGGTAATGCGGCGCACATCGGTCAGCACATCATCCAGCGTGGAAATCGCGAGATCGGGAAGCCCCAGGGATGCCGCAGCCACACCCGCACCGGAAAGGTAAATCGCCCGGAACCCACTGCGGTCCGCCATGCGCGAGGCATACGCATTGATACAGCCCGCCACCTGTAGGGGCTTCTCGGCGGCAAGCGCGGCACGGAAACGGGAACCAGCGGAGGCTGTGATCATATTTGGGAAAACACTGAACAGCGGAGGGTAGCTTTCATGTAAGCAAATGCGTCACAGAATCCCGCTCTTCCAACAACTCGCGATAGGTCTCCTGCATTTTCGCTTTGCTGAATTCGCTTACCTCCAGGTCAGGGACGATTTTGTAGACACCCTCCCGGCAGATTACAGGATAGCCATAGATAACGCCTTCGGGAATACCATAGCTGCCGTCCGAGAGTATGCCCATGGATACCCAGTCATTTTCCCGCGTACCAAAAACCCAGTCATGGACGTGATCGATGGCTGCATTAGCAGCGCTGGCAGCACTTGAAAGGCCGCGCGCCTCGATGACTACCGTGCCGCGTTTTTGCACAGTTGGGATGAAATAGTTTTCCACCCATGCGGGATCATTAATGAGGTAAACAGCTTTGTTACCGTCAATCTCGGCATGATTCAAATCGGGATATTGAGTGGCGGAATGGTTGCCCCACACAATTATTTTTTTGACGCTGAAAACCGGTTTTCCGACTTTAGCGGCAATCTGCGACAAGGCGCGGTTATGATCCAGTCGCATCATGGCCGAGAAATTCTCCGGCTTCAGGCCGGGTGCACTTTTCATTGCGATGTAAGCGTTAGTGTTAGCAGGGTTGCCCACAATCAGGGTTTTCACATCGCGGCGGGCAACTTCATCCAAGGCACTGCCCTGAACAGTAAATATGGCGCCATTTGCTTCCAGCAAATCTCTGCGCTCCATTCCCTTGGAGCGCGGGCGAGCTCCCACCAATATTGCAATGCCGACATCACGGAAAGCGGCCTTGGGATCATCAGTGGCGACTACGCCGGCCAGTAGCGGAAACGCGCAATCCTCCAGTTCCATTACAACACCCTTAAGCGAGGGCAACAATTGGGTGATGTCGAGCAATTGCAGGATAACGGGCTGATCCTTGCCAAGCATATCGCCGGCGGCGATCCGAAACAGTAGACTGTAACCGATCTGTCCGGCGGCGCCGGTGACCGCGACGCGAATGGGTGGGTTCATTCTTGCGCTCCTGTAGGAAATCGCCAATACAAGAAATTTTCTAAGTTCTTTCCCATGCGCGCAACCGGCCGCTCGACGGATGAGTGAAACTGGCATACGACACACACGAAAGCGGTCCACTTCGCATTTCGATCCGTATTTGTTAGGGCATGCTTACTGCGAGGCATACCTTGCTTTGGACTATAAAAAATGTTCACCTTTCCTGTCAATTTAAGGTGGCATCCAAAGCTGGGCGTTGTCCTGAACTCGTGCTTAAACCGGTTTACCGTAGGGCTTATTGGTGAGCGTACTCAGGTTGTGCCGCTCAGTATAACGGTCTACACTAATTCGTAGATGTCGAATTTGACTTGCTGCGAGCGAAAATTGCGAAGAGAACGTCCAAAATATCTTAATCTGATGGAAATCAACCAGCCGTTACCGGCTGTGATCTCGCTTCTGCACCGCGTGAGCGGCGCGTTGCTATTCTTTCCAGGCATTCCTCTCCTCCTTTGCAGCCTTGACATGATATTGAATTCCCCGCAAGGCTACGCCCAATTTCAATCTCTGCTGACCAATCCACTGCTCAAGGGTGCCTTAACACTCTCGTCGTGGTTCTTTCTGCATCATTTCTGCGCCGGCATCCGTTTTATCGCGCTGGATCTGCATTATGGCGGCACGCTGGAGCAGGCGCGGTCAAGCAGCAAGGTGGTGTTGGCTGCAGGGGTCATTCTTACATTGCTGATCTCGGTATTGATGTGGTGAAGCGGACCGTCACCGGTGCGCATTACGGCCTGCGGGATTGGCTGGCACAGCGCGTAACCGCAGTGGTGATGGCGGTGTTTATTTTTTTATTGGCGGCAATACTACTGATTTCGTCGCCCCACGACTACACTTCATGGAAAGCAATATTCAATAACCAATGGATGCGTATTGCCTCCTTCCTGTTTCTCGTCAGCCTGTTCTGGCATGCCTGGATCGGGATGCGCAATATTTTGATGGATTACGTTCATGCCATCGGTATTCGTTTGACATTACAGATACTGGTCATATTGTCCCTGCTGTTTTATACCGTCTGGTCTGCGGAAATCCTGTGGGCCGTGGAGTTAGCGTGACGATAGCCAGAAGAAAATTCGATGCGGTGATTGTCGGCGCAGGCGGCGCCGGGATGCGTGCCGCACTGCAATTGTCGGAAGCGGGACTCAAAGTAGCAGTATTGTCCAAGGTGTTTCCCACCCGCTCCCATACGGTGGCCGCGCAGGGCGGCATTGCCGCGGCACTCGGCAACGTCACCGAGGATAACTGGCACTGGCATATGTACGATACAGTGAAAGGCTCCGATTATCTCGGCGACCAGGACGCCATTGAATTCATGTGCCGTCAGGCCGGCGAAGTGGTCTACGAGCTGGAACATTTCGGCATGCCGTTCGATCGTCTCGAGAACGGGAAAATCTACCAGCGCCCCTTCGGTGGCCAATCGCAGAATTTTGGCGGCGCACAGGCAACACGCTCATGCGCGGCCGCGGATCGTACCGGCCACGCCATGCTGCATACGCTATATCAGCGTAATGTGCGTGCCAATACCCAATTTTTTATCGAATGGATGGGGCTGGACCTGATTCGCGACGAAGCGGGGGATGTGTCTGGCGTAACAGCCCTGGATATGGAAACCGGCGAAGTCATGGCGCTACAAGCAAGGGCTACGCTATTCGCCACCGGCGGCGGTGCCCGCATATTCAGTGCCAGCACCAATGCATTCATCAATACTGGCGACGGTCTCGGCATGGCGGCACGCGCCGGCATTCCTCTGGAAGATATGGAATTCTGGCAATTTCATCCTACCGGCGTGTATGGAGTAGGCGTGCTTATCAGCGAGGCTGTGCGCGGTGAAGGCGGCTATTTGCTCAATAAGGATGGCGAACGCTTTATGGAACGCTATGCGCCTCACGCCAAGGATCTGGCAAGCCGCGATGTGGTATCACGCGCATTGACGACAGAAATTAAGGAGGGACGAGGCTGCGGCAGGGATGCCGACCATCTGCTGCTGAAGCTGGACCATCTTGGCGCGGATGTCATCAAGATGCGGCTGCCGGGCATTCGTGAAATCGCCATGAAGTTTGCCCACGCGGACCCGATCCACGAGCCGATACCCGTAGCGCCTACCGCGCATTACATGATGGGTGGAATCCCGACAAATTTTTATGGCCAGGTAGTGGCGCCTTACAAAACCGGGCCTGAGGAAGTGGTGCAAGGCTTCTATGCCGTAGGCGAGTGCGCCTGCGTTTCGGTGCATGGCGGCAATCGGCTCGGAAC
>JALYOY010000063.1 GCA_030856655.1 Pseudomonadota bacterium
GCCTCAATCACCAGCCAGATTTAGAGGCTGGGAGGTTCAGCAGTTGCCCATTACGTCCCGGCGATCTCATTCATCCCCTCAATATTCGAGTGAGTTGCTCTGCAGGTACTTTTCCTATTTTCTTTCCGATACGTTCCACCGCAAGCGTAAAGAACTTACCTTAAGCTTCCTCGACTGATGGCTTGGGCGTGATTTGGTTCATGACATTGGCACCGTACTCGGCGAGTAGTATTCCTTGCCGTCGGGAGAAAGGAAGCAGTCAACTTAGGTCACTTAGCCATGCTCGGATCAATCGCCTCAGCAAAGGCGATGTGATTTCCATCCAGGTCGGTGATCATCAGTGTTTTCACCTTCTCGCTTGATAAACTTTCCCCAGTGTTGATGCCGAGCTTCTTAAGCTGTGCTGCCAGCCCCTCTATGCTGCTGACCGCTAATGTAAAAGAGCCAGAACCTGCACGCTCTGGAAGCTGATAGACCTGCAGCCATCCGCCTCGCTCGAACTTCCACTCAGCCACCTCGGGCATTGGCCTCGAATCTGCAGGCTTGCCAAAGAGTCTTTCGTACCACTTGACCGCCAAATCCAAATCTTGGACGGCAACACTAGCTAATGCATTTTTAATTAACATGACAATCCTCTCAAAGTGGCCTAGGAGGCAAACCTTCATTTTTCGACAGCACGTTCCGTAGGACTACACTCCAAACTGACTATGACCTCAATCGTCCAGAACTTATCGAGCGGTTAACTCAGCGGTAGAGTGTCAAGCCACTGGTTCGATCCCAGTAACGACCAAAAGATAGCCCAAAAGGTCTGAAGAAGGCCATAAAAAAATACAAGTTTATAGCCTTTTTTAGGTCCAAATAAGTCTGCTAAGACTTATTTGGAAATCAGTGATGGATGGGCGTATAGTCGAAAATATATGAACGTTCCCCACACTCACGAAACCTCAACAATCGCAGCCGCATCCCGAGCGGTTGGTGCTTTGGCGCTGGGCACAGCCGCCATCGGCGCATTGGCCATCCGTCGCGCCCGAATCTGACGCCTGGAGATTGACGAGCTTGTCGTTCGGCGCTTACGCGTGACTGAAAACCTTCAGGTGCTGAGAGCTAGAGGCCAGGTCGGTCAAGGTCCCCAGTGTATTGCAAGGCGGTTTACGCAAGCCACACACTACTTGCCACTACTAGCTTTCTGACGCGCTAAATGCTATCCCGCATATGCTCGCTCTAACTCAGCAATGTCGATTTTCTTCATTTGAAGCATTGCGTTCATGGCTCTTTGGGATTTTTCGGAATCGGGATTATTGACCATCTCTGGCAAGACCGTAGGAACAACTTGCCATGAAACACCATATTTGTCCTTGAGCCAGCCGCACTGCTGTGCCTTTTCATCCCCGCCCTCGAATAACTTCTCCCAGTGATAGTCCACTTCTTCCTGAGTCTCGCAATTGATCTGGAACGAGATGGCCGCGTTGAATTTGAACATCGGACCGCCATTGAGGGCGGTAAACGATTGCCCATCAAGTTCAAACGCCACAATCATTACCGATCCCGCCGGTTTTCTATGGACCTCGCGTCCGGCTTCTCCGTAACGAGCAATGCTTGCGATCTTTGAATTTTTAAAGATCGCGGTATAAAACTTAGCTGCCTCTTCGGCCTGACCATCAAACCACAAACATGGAGTGATCTTTTAATAATTTGCATGATATTTCTCCAAGTAGAATTTAATAAGGGATTGGGGATGAGGCCATCATTCTGATGATCTTTCTTGCCTTCGTGCTTCTATTCTGTGCGATAAATATTCTTCCCAAAACGCTACAATATTTATTATTCATATTCAGAGCCTTTTCGCCGGCACTTTTTTTAGTGTATGCAACGTCGGAATAGAATTAAAGCAGCAACCAGATTGTCACGATCTTATCCTTGAAAATCTTAGCCACATTACTCGATAACCAGCGGCCCCGATTGATATCAACAATGCAACGTCCCTTGCGAGCTGCGTCAGCTTCCCGTGCCATTCAGTGGCACCGTCCTCCGCTGGCAGATTTCCCCATTCCTGCGGCCGACGAATTCGATCGTCTCTGCGTCAGGCCGCGGCAGTTGCTGAGTTCCATCGCTAATCTTGCGCACAGCTTCACACGGGCGGCCATCAGCGTATGTCTCCAACTCATCCAGACCGATTGTGGTCACGGTCACGGCGCTATCGTCAACCCGCACTTTCATTGCCGTACGTGGAATACCTGCAAAAAGCCCGGCGCAAAATCCGATCAAGTCCCGGTTTTCGTGGAGCAAATCGTCAAGCGTCATCTCATAGGGAATTCCCGGAACGCCCAAATCCTCTATCGGCAGTCCATCGGCGGCGGCGCTGCGAAGCGCACGGCGAATCGCAATCGTATAGCCGGTATCGGCCGGCAATCGCTCAAGCTCAAAGGGGGTGTCCACCAAGGCCTCGCGAAGATCATAGTGCGTCCAGATGTTGGCCCCGCCTGCGCCGCTGGCCTCTCCCACGCATACCAGCGCGCCTATCTCGTTGTCGACAAAACCAGCGGCGAACAAATCACCCGCTGAATAGGTATTTGGGTCCGTCACACATACGACCGGTCCGCTGTATCGCTGGCCGGTATCATTGCACCAGGCCGGGTCGGTCAACGGCAATGGTTGCGAATAAGGCTCACCTGTCGCGATCGCCGCCTCAAGAGACGGCAGCCAGGCTTCGAACTCCATCCGGTTGAAGGGACTGCGCGCCATGGCGCGGGTCAATGGGGTAGCGAGCAAGCTGAACCGCGCAGGTGTGATCGTGTTCGGCGTGAAAAGCTGCAGCAACCGCTCGGCTGCCCAGATCAACCCTCCCGGGTTGCCGCGCAGATCGAGGATCAGGCCAGTATCCGGCAAGAGATCCAGCAACCGTGCCACCTCGGCGATAAAGGCGTCATCGTTATCGACGTCGAAGCTCCAGATGCGCAGGTAACCCAGATCGCCCGCCGTGTGATTTTTGACCATTCGGGCGGCGAGTGCGTCCTGAAACCGAGTTTTGATCCACCCCTTCTCGCGAGCAACGGCTGCGGCGCCGCTACGCTCCGCCTGCCACACGCTGCCTGAAAACATCAATTTCTTCCCGCGCCGCACCACTTCCGCCGCCGGGTTCGCGGCGATGTAGCGCGATGCGCGCGATCCGGGCCGCTGACTGGTCTCCGCGCTGGCGGGATGAACAACACGCCAGGGAATGCGAATCTCCCGGCGGGCGCTGCCAGGCGAAGTGCGGTAGCCAATATCAACCAGCATCTCGTCGGGGGGCGGTCCGCACTCAAGCGCCCGGAACGTGAGAGATTCCAGCGCCCGGGCACGGCGCGCGTCCGGACGCCCGCCGGTCTCCCGGTCCGCATACAAATCCAAAGCCCGCGCAAACGGAATGCTATTCCAGCTTTCCAGGACAACGCCCGCAACAAATCTGGTGTCGCGTATCAATGCGGGCGCCGATACTTTCGAAACGACGAAAGTAGGGTTGTCGTGCGAACCGTACTGCTCAACGAGGAATGGCAGCATTGCCACCGCCCTTGTCCTGTCTTCGGTCCGGTGTAGCGAGTATGTGCATCGCGCAAACCAGCCACAATCGAAGTAAGCGCCAGGTGAAATTCGCCCTCCGACAGCGCGGCCACGCGGCTACGCAACAACTGTAATGCCTGCACCGGATCAAGCGCATAGGCGGCCCGCTTTTGGGCGAGATGACAGTAAGCGCCGCCAATCACGGTAATCAGGGCATCGATAATTCGCAGCCTTTCTCCACCATCCAGCACGTACGCGCGGTCGATTTTAGTGGCAGCCCTACCTCTAGCCGTACTTTTAGCTCCGGCACGCTTCGTGCGCTGCTGCGGTGGAGGCCCACCCAGCAGGAATTCGCTGAGAAGCTGCCCGGTCTGGGCCTTCAAGAGGGTGGCGCTGGCGCCCCTGGCAGTCATATCAGCCACCAGCATCCTCGATGCATAAGTCTACGCATAAAAATCGGCTAGTCCGTCAAGCAGCCCGCCGTGGAACCCGCGGCCAGGAATCGAAGAAAAAAAAGAGCGATCATGCGCGAGCGGCTGAATCGCTGGAACGATGATCTTTGACAGGTTTTTTGGCAGACCGCCCACCGGCACCCTTCCGGTGGGCATATCCAGCGCCAGGCGCAGCCGCGGCGCGGCGCCGGTGCGAATGGCGGCAAACGCAAGGCTGCGTGAATTCTCGATTGCAGTCTTTGGGTTGGCCCGGACTTCTTCGAGCCGCTTGAGGACATCTTTAAAGGACCAGGGCTGGCCGGCAGCATCAAATGTAGTGAGGGCGAGACGGCGCGGTTGTTTACTAATATTGATCTCGCTGGTTTGCGTGGCCCCAGCTTGGCTCATGAGCTCTTTGGTACCGTACAGTGGCCGTCCATCCACCACCACCAGTTGCACGTCGGCTTCGGTAGCGCGA
>JALYOY010000088.1 GCA_030856655.1 Pseudomonadota bacterium
ATGCACAACAGCTGGAGCTCTACGTTAAATGCCTCCTCGTGCCACATCAGCGCAACGCGGGTACGGTAGCGCATGGCAGAAGTACAGAATAGCAGAAGTACAGAATAGCTTATCTCCTTAGTCATCCATACTGCTCCAGGTGCGGCAGGATAGCGTCAGGCGTAGATCACATTACGCCACATCGAGGCGATCAAGCCAAGTTCTAGGATAAGTTAAATCACGCTGCGTTATGCGCTCATTGCCATAATTCATACAAGCAAAGATTAGAGAAATCGGGCCGGATAATCGGTTGCGATGCGAATTCATCTCGAAGGTCATGGACAAGTGGGCCTATGAGCGCGGTATCGAGCTCGACTTCAGCCGCCCTGGCAAACCAACTGTCTTTGGAAGACGCCAGGTACAAGATTGACGAGTGGCGACAGTACTATAATGAGGCTCGCCCCCACTCTGCATTGCAGTGGGCAACGCCAGCCGAATTCGCCCGCCGGGCAAGGGAAACCCCCTTGTCCGGCAGGCCTAAAGAGCCGGAATTTTCCATTTTAGACCGTTGCTGATTTCGGGGGCAGGTCACCAAGAATCGGACTCTACTATGTCATGAAGCTAATGGCGGGGTCAGGTCAATGACCCCGCCTGACAAGTTTAAATCCGACTGGGACTTCTGCTATTGAACGGCTACAGCGAGTATTTCCCCTTCTTACCTGTAAGATTCTACAGCTATTCAAAGTCATCCTTCTGTTGTCTCATAGCGTCATCAATCGCGATTGAGACAGAACAATGACGCATTCGCTTGCACAGCATAGGCATGGATGTGTCTCAGGCAAGCCGCCTGGTCTTTCCTACTCACCTGAGTGTACGGCGCCGCAAACGCCGAAATATTCTTTATTGTCTTCAAAACTACGTATTTGTGTATGGCAAGGGGATATTAACCGCAAGCGGGTTATTTTTTCGCATCAATTTCACTTCGGTACTACTGGTTATACGACACCGGCTATATGGGGCTCTAAGCCGGATATTTAATATGTTTTATGCCCGAGAGCATGACCAATCAATACATTGTTTTCATTTTGGATAATCAACGCTATGCCCTGCATCTGTCTGCGGTGGACAGAGTGGTGCGCATGGTCGGTATCACTCCGCTATCAAGCGCACCGGACATTGTACTGGGCATTGTCAACATACAGGGGCGAGTCGTCCCGGTCATTAACGTCCGGCAGCGTTTTAATCTGCCAAAACGGGAAATCTCACTGGCCGATCGGCTTATTTTCGCGCACACGGAACGGCCGCACATGGAACGGCGCTGTGTAGCGTGGGTGGCAGAGGCGGTGGCGGAAGTGATCGAGTGTGCCGAGCAGAGCCTGATCCCAGCAGAGGAAATTCTCCCAGAACCCAGATATCTAAAAGGCATTATCAAATTTAAAGATGGATTAATTCTTATCCATAATCTTGATAAATTTCTTTCTGTGGACGAAGAAAAGTCTTTGGATTTGGCATTGGATACTACCTGAAACGAATTATGCAAATCGCTCTTCCTCATCCACTGCTCTCACAGCTAAGCGAAGTACTCACCATGCAGATGGGCTTGTACTATCCGGCAAAACGCTGGGGTGACCTTGAGCGCGGGATTATTGCCGCTGCGCCTGCGCTTGGCATGGCGAACACGGAAACATGCGTCCGCCAGCTTCTGTCCGCTTCCCTGTCGCGCAAACAGATCGAAATACTTGCTCGTTATCTGACTGTTGGGGAGACTTATTTCTTCCGCGAGAAGAGAAGTTTCGATGTACTTGAGGAGCGTATTTTCCCGGAATTGATGCGGGCGTGCGCACACGCTAACCGGCAATTGCGTATCTGGAGCGCAGGCTGCTGCACAGGCGAAGAGCCTTACTCGATCGCTATGCTCCTTGACCGGCTGATCAAGAATTCCGGGGAATGGAACGCGACAATCCTGGCCACCGACATTAACCCGATGTCCTTGCAAAAGGCGGCCGAGGGTATATATGGCGAGTGGTCATTTCGGGGCACACCGCTCTGGGCCAAGGAACGGTATTTTAAACGAAAAAAAAATGGACAATTTGAGATATTGCCGCATATTCGTAAGCGCGTGACTTTTTCCTATCTTAATCTCGCTGAGGACGTTTATCCCTCGCCCATCAATGGCACCAATGCGATGGATGTAATCTTCTGTCGCAATGTACTGATGTATTTCAGCCCCGAATGGATAAGAAAGGTGGGACAAAACTTTCACCAGGCACTGGTGCATGGCGGATGGCTCATCGTAAGCCCAGTAGAAACCTCGAACAGCTTATTTTCCCAGTTCAAAGCCACTACCTTTCCTGGCGTAATTCTCTACCATAAGGCCGAGAGAACCGAAAGTACAGCGTTACAGGTAAACATGGCTGAATACACAGCCTTGATGCCTGGCCCGTTACCAGATACCTCTTACATTCCGGCTTGCAATCTGGCGAAAGCTTCCTGTCTTCAGGATGAAGGCATATTTTTTTCGCTGAAGAACGCTCCGGCGGAGGCATTGTCAGCGGTAACAGACGCACCGCTTGAACCGGTCAAGATCCAGCATGCTGCAAGCCATCCCCCGAACCATGAAGAGCTTGATGCCTTCTGTCACACGGCGCGCTCCTATGCTGATCAAGGTAATCTCGACGAGGCTGTCATGTGGTGCGAGAAAGCAATCGCCACCAACAAATTAAATCCGTCAGCCCATTATCTCCTGGCAATAATACGCCAGGAACTGGGGCAAAGTGAAACTGCAATGCAGTCGCTGATGCATACGCTTTATCTCGCTCCGGATTTTGTGCTTGCCCACTTCGCGCTGGGTAACCTGTCTCTGTCGCAAGCCCGATATGACGAGGCGGAGCGGCATTTCGGCAATGCGCTGTCGCTGTTGCATCCTCACCCTTACGACAAACTTCTGCCAGAGTCAGGCGGGCTGACCGCTGGGCGGCTGAGAGAGATTATTACATTTGCGCGGTTAAGCGTATCGCGCTCGGCCGCGGGAATATAGAGAAGACACCAGATGAAATATTATTAAGACATCAGTGTCTCAAAAAAAGACAAAAACGATAACCATCAACTTCCGCGAGGTCGAGCAGCGTCTGGCGGCTGCGCGCGCCAATGTTGAACGCATCTGGGTTTCGTCTGCCGAAGAGACACAACGAATCCTGCAAACGAGGGCGCTGGCGCTGGCACAAGAGTCTGCACCGGAAGAGGCCGTAGATGAAAGCATCGAGGTCTTGGAATTCAGTCTTGCCTATGAACGCTACGCGGTTGAATCGCACTACGTCCGGCAGGTTGCTTCCCTGGAGAGCCTGACGCCGCTGCCGTGTACGCCTGCCTTTGTGCTCGGTATCGTCAGCTTGCGAGGGGCGATATTGCCGGTCATCGATCTCAAGAAAGTCTTCGAGTTGCCCGATAAAGGGCTGACCGATCTCAACAAGGTTATCGTACTGCAATCCGGGAAAATACTTTTCAGCATTCTGGCGGACGCCATCCTCAGTGTACGCCGTCTTCACGTGACAGATATCCAGACCTCGCTTCCCACGCTGACAGGCGTTCGTAAAAATTATCTGAAGGGGGTGACCCCTGAGCGGCTGGTGATTCTTGATGCGGAGAAACTCCTGACGGACGAGAGCATTATCGTGCACGAGCAAGTGGCCGAGTAGAAGAATTTGCTATGAAACCGGATAAGCTCAATTAAAGAAGGCGATAAAGTGGAAGAAAGAAAGCAATAGTTTCTCGCGATTGAGACACGCAGAAAGACCGAAATTTCGAAGGGACAAGCTATGACTATCAGTAAAAAAATAATCGGAGGATATGCGGTCATACTGACGCTGCTCGCGCTCGTAACCAGCGTTGCTTTTTATGCGCTCAGTCAGACACAGGCGACCTACAATCGCTTCCTTAATGTGGACGAGCGCCTGCTGGAAAGCGCCAACGATCTACGATCCGTGACATTTGCTCAACAAACTTACGTCCGGGGCGTTCTTCTCTATCCTGAACTTCACAATACAAATCAATCCCTTCTGCAAGCAAACGACCGTCAATACAAGGAAATCTTCGAAAAAATGCGTCGCCTGATTGATTCTGGCGAAGGGCTCGATCTAGTCAATGACCTGGAGTCTCTTCAAGAGCAACTTGAGCAGGCTCAGCATGATACCGTCCGGCTCGCGCTGGAGCAGAAACGAGAGGAAGCAATTGCCTTCGCGATTAAAGAGTTCCGGCCTCGTAGCCTCGCACTCATCGAGAAAGTCAAGCACTTCTATGAACGACAAGCGAAGCGACTTGACAAAGGAAGAGCGGCTCTCACAGAGGATGTGAGCCTTTTTACATTCACATTGGCGGTTGTTTCGCTGTTTGCCGTTCTCACCGGACTAACAATTGGACTCCATCTCAGCCGCATTATTACCCACCAGCTTCGGGAAAGTATTGCCCAGCTGTCATCGTCCTCAGCGGAAATCCTTGCCACCACCGCCCAGGTTGCCTCGGGCGCAGCTGAGACCGCGGCCGCCGTGAGCGAAACCACTGCCACGGTGGAGGAAGTCAAACAAACCGCGCAACTTGCAAGCCAGAAGGCGAAGTATGTTTCCGACAGCGCGCAGAAAGCTTCAGATGTCTCGCACGCCGGCCGCAAATCAGTGGAGGAAGCGATTCGTGGGATGCACCGTATCCAGGAACAGATGGAATCCATCGCCGAGAGCATCGTTCAACTGTCCGAGCAGAGCCGCTCCATAGGCGAGATTATTGCCACCGTCAACGACCTGGCTGAGCAATCGAATTTACTCGCAGTGAACGCTGCCATCGAAGCAGCCCGGGCCGGAGAACAAGGCAAGAGTTTTGGCGTGGTGGCGCAGGAGATCAGAAGCCTCGCCGAACAGTCCAGGCAGTCGACCGGGCAGGTACGCACGATTCTAGGGGACATTCAGAAAGCCACCAATGCTGCGGTACTCGCTACCGAGCAGGGCAATAAAGCGGTAGAGGCCGGCGTGAAACAATCCACCGATACCGATGAAGCCATCCGCCTGCTATCGGCGAGCATCAACGAGGCGGCGCAGGCAGCCACGCAGATCGCGGCTTCCAGCCAGCAACAAATGGTAGGCATGGATCAGGTAGTGCTGGCCATGAACAATATCAAGCAGGCGAGTGAGCAGAACGTCGCAGGCACCAAACAGGCGGAATTGGCAGCGCAGGGCCTGCATGAAATGGGCGGAAGGCTACGCGCTTTGATAGGAGGCAAGGTTGCGATAGCGCGAGCGGAATAGATCCATGACTAATAAAAACGATGAGTTTTGGAAAAAACTGCTCGCAACATTCCGGGTTGAGGCGGATGCGCATCTCCGAACCATATCGTCGGGACTGCTCGCGTTGGAAAAATTGCCAGTGGGGGGGCAATGGACTGATATCGTCGAGAGGATCTTTCGGGACGCCCACAGCTTGAAAGGCGCCGCCCGGGCGGTAAACCTCACGCAGATCGAAACAATTTGCCAGTCCCTGGAAAACGTGTTC
>JALYOY010000089.1 GCA_030856655.1 Pseudomonadota bacterium
GCCCAGTTCATGAGGTAGATGGAGTGGACATCCCCACCGGCTACGCTCACGTTCGGCAGGCGCCGCAGGGAGGTGTTCCGCGTCAAGGATTGCTGCCAGCCCCCGCGGGTATGCGGCTTGATGACCAGTTCCACTCCGGGAAAGCCGGCAACGATGCGGACAACTTCGCCGACTTCTTCCCAGAAGGTGGAGAAGTTGCTCTTTCTGAGAAACATGACGACTTTCAGTTGGCTATAGGAGCGGGGTAGCGGCGAGGGCGGCATTAATTTGCCCAACTTGGCGAGCCATTCGTCGCAGTAGCGCGGCGAGCCCAGTACGGCCAGCTTCTGGTTGTCCATGAACGGTCGGAAGCGCACGGCACACAGTTCGTTGGGCACGACGACTTTATCGAAGATGCCCGCAGCGGCAAATGTGGTGTCCGGTTCCAGGCGCAATTCGCGGCGCCGGATCAGTTGGCTGGCATGCGGGCTGTCTCCATGCGGCAGCGATACGGTGCCAAGACCCATGGCGCGCGCGGTAGACAGCACGACTGATACCCATTCCACGCAAATGGAGGAGTTTCTTTCTATCCAGTCAAATACGACTACGCCCTCTTGCCTGTCTCCGAAGCTGCGGGCCAGCAGGCGCTGGGCAGTGCTGTGCCATACCGGTGCGCGCCGCTTTGCGTCATAAACCTTGGCCAACGCCGCTACTATCGGACCAATGACTGGCTTGCGCAGGCTGCGAATTAATGTCAGCGTTTGCAGGAACCATCTGGCAAACTCGGCCCGCGGCAATAAGTCGCCTATGTATGCCAGGCGCACGCCTTTGAGCTCGCTTAGGAATTTGATACGGTAATCATCCCGAAACCGTGAGTTGCCAATCAGGACAACATCGCATATATGACCAGAATCAACCCACTTGTAAATAACAGGGGTAATGTGATCAATGTCGTTATAATGACGGAGAAAAAAAAGAGCTTTCATCCGAAATTCCGCAATGCACGGGGTGGAGTGCGCAATTCTTGCAGCGAAGCGCCAAATGTAACGACGCAAGCGGGTTCGCAGAGGGGTGCCTTTCGAAGGAAGGTGCGAGGCGGAGCAGGATGCAGGTGCTCCCATATCCGCGGACACGGTCGTGGCATTGCTGCGAGAACGTAGTAAAGGATCATTTCAACTGCTCATATAGCAAATTCAATATCCGGCTCGGGGTATTTGATCGATCTGGCTCGCCATCCTTGTTGAACACCTTGACTTCGCTAGTTGTTCCTGCTTCAGCAATCTGGATTCGGTACTGGTCCGGTTTGTCAGCTGCACTGTCGCGCCAAAAAACAAGCTTGGAAAGAAAACCGGTTGCCTCCGTACGATTGTCCGCATCGGGATTAATATAGCGCACAAAGTAAATGCCCTGAGAACGGTCACGATCCTCGACGGTAAAGCCAATGCGGTCAAGCGCTAATCCAACGCGGCGCCATGACCGGTCGAATGGTTCGTTCACTGTGAGCACTCCGCCCTTCTGGTTGATATGCGCCCGCTCCTGGGCATTGGCCGAACTCGCCAATACGGTTCTGGCACGCTCTTCCTCTACGCCAAAGCGTATCATCAGACGGGCAAGCATCTCCGCTTCCAGCTCCGGATCAGCAGGACGGGGCTGCCAGATGGTGCGGATATTGCCCTCAAGTACTTCGTCCATGCCGCGATGACTGATGTAGATTTCGGTGGTGCCCCCCTCCCCCCGTTCCAGACGGGTACGAAATTTGTCCCGTTCGGCAGTCGAATACAAAGTATCCAGAACCTTGGAAAGTGCGCTGCGAATTAAATCCTGGGGAATCTTGGCACGATTTTCTGCCCAATCGGTTTCCATCACCCCAGCCTCTGGCGTTTCGATCTTGATGATAAAACCCAGCTCCTGCCAGAACTCTTTTACGGCCGGCCATATTTCTTCCGGTTCGCCCTTTACCACTAGCCACCGCTGAGTGCCTGCGCGTTCCAAGCGTACACCGGGCTCATCCGATGTGGGTAGAACAGAGCCGCCTGTAAGAGGCTGCTTATTGCGTTCTTTGTTATAAGCAGAAAAAGTTGCGCTTCCCGACGGATTGATATCCGGAACAATATAACGTTCATCCGTCCCGGGCGCGGTCAAATCAGGCGGGACTTCCAACGGCGGAAGTTTACCTGCCGACTTGTAATCAATTTTCTTACCTTCTGGCAGCAGGTGACAGCCCGCCATACCCACTGCCAGGCATAGCGCAACCACTACTCGCCATATCATGTGTGACACTCAACTCCTCTAAATCGTGAATACCGGCCGCTCATCTATACGGCTATCCCGGCCTGGCGCATCGCTTCTTTCACAATTTCATGATATCGATCCGACAATAGCGTTAAAGGAAGACGCAAGCCCGAATCTATCAGGCCCATTTGGGCGACCGCCCACTTTACCGGAATAGGATTGGCCTCAACGAATAAATCCAGGTGCAGCCTCTGCAGTTTGCCGTTAGCGGCACGAGCCGCGGCAAGATCGCCCGCGAACGCAGCAATGCACATTTCATGCATCAGCTTTGGCGCGACATTGGCGGTGACCGAAATCACGCCATGACTGCCCAGCAACAACATTGCCAGAGCACTCGCATCATCTCCACTATAAACCGAGAAACCTTGCGGAACCCGACACAGCAGGTCGAAACCACGCCCCATGTCACCGGTTGCATCTTTGATGCCAATAATGTTGGGAATCTGCGCCAACCGCAGCACTATATCATTGGCCATATCCGCAACAGTCCTGCCAGGTACATTGTACAAAATCTGTGGAATATCCACCGCTTCCGCTACTGCCCTGAAATGCTGATACAAACCTTCCTGAGTCGGTTTATTGTAATAGGGAACCACTGACAGGCTCGCGTCCGCGCCGGCATCCTTTGCGTAGACAGACAGATCTATGGCTTCGCGCGTGGAATTTGCACCGGTACCGGCAATCACCGGCACACGGCCGGCAGCACGCTCTACCGCAGCGTTAATCAGCAGGCGATGCTCGTCGAAATCCACGGTTGGAGATTCGCCGGTAGTGCCGACCACCACGATGCCGTCAGTTCCTTCCGCCACATGGAAGTCGATCAACGTACGAAAACGCTCCAGGTCCAGTCCGCCTTCTTCGCTCATGGGCGTAACGATAGCAACCAGGCTGCCTCTTACATCACTACGCATGGCAATCTATCCGGTAAAAAACCTATATTTTACCCGAATCTTCCGGCTATAAAGAATATTCGCGCTATCGCGCCGAGCACATAAAAATGAACACGGTCGCAGCATCTCCTACGCCACGCAGAACAGGTCAGTACCCTCGATGGAAGGTGCGAGCGTAGCTCAGCGCGGGACGCCGAGCTCACGATCATGTTTTCGAAAATACTATCGCACCGTTTCTGCAATCTACCTGGATGGTATCCTTAGCGGCAAAGCGGCCCTCAAGTATTTCCTTGGCCAACGGATTTTCAATTTGCGCCTGGATTGCACGTTTCAATGGGCGTGCACCGAATATCGCATCGAAACCAGCCTGAGCGAGTTCTGCCAGCGCGGCTTCCGACACTTTCAAGTTCATTTGGAGCTTTGCCAGTCGCGCTTCCAGGTACTGCAGCTGTATTCGCGCTATCGCTCGGATGTGCTTCTCATCCAGCGCATGGAATACCACCACTTCATCAATACGATTGATAAATTCGGGTCGGAAATAGGTTTTCACTTCGCCCATTACTGCCAGTTTGATGACCTGATAGTCATCGCCCGCCATTTGCTGGATCATCTGCGAGCCGAGATTGGAAGTCATGACAATGACGGTATTCTTGAAATCCACGGTTCGCCCCTGGCCGTCGGTCATGCGTCCGTCGTCAAGCACTTGCAGCAATACATTGAATACATCGGGATGCGCCTTTTCGACCTCATCCAGCAGAATTACCGAATAAGGTTTTCTGCGCACAGCTTCGGTAAGATGACCGCCTTCCTCGTATCCTACATAGCCTGGTGGCGCGCCGATCAACCGTGCAACCGAATGCTTTTCCATAAATTCCGACATATCGATGCGGATAAGATGATCTTCGGCATCAAACAGAAAACCTGCCAACGCCTTGCATAATTCCGTTTTACCCACGCCGGTTGGCCCCAGAAATAAAAATGAACCATAGGGCCGGTTAGGATCGGAAAGCCCCGCTCGCGAGCGGCGGATGGCATCGGCTACCAAACGCACCGCTTCATCCTGCCCGACCACCCGATCGTGCAATTTTTGCTCCATATTCAGGAGTTTTTCACGTTCGCCCTGCATCATCTTGGAAACAGGGATGCCCGTAGCGCGGGAAACCACCTCGGCAATTTCTTCCGCACCCACCTGAGTGCGGAGTAATTTCGGTTTATTCTCCAAGCTACTTTGCCCCGCCATCTCGCTCTGCCGGAGTTGATCACTAAGTTGCAACTGCAGTTGCGCATCCAATTGCGGAATTCGGCCGTATTGCAATTCCGAGACTTTTTGCCAATCTCCTTTGCGCGTAGCCGCTTCCATTTCGAGCTTGACCTTCTCCATCTCTTCCTTGATCTGTTGAGAGCCTTGCACTTGCGATTTCTCAGCCTTCCAGATTTCTTCCAGATCGGCGCATTCGCGCTCCAGCTTCGTTATTTCATCTTCCAGCAAACTTAAGCGCTTCTGTGAAGCCTCGTCTTTCTCCTTTTTGACCGCTTCGCGTTCGATTTTGAGCTGTATCAGACGGCGGTCGAGCCTATCCATCGCCTCGGGCTTGGAGTCAATTTCCATGCGAATCCGCGCCGCTGCCTCATCGATCAGGTCGATCGCCTTATCAGGCAGGAAACGGTCTGTTATGTAGCGGTGGGACAGTTCAGCAGCGGCTACAATGGCGGGGTCGGTGATATCCACACCGTGATGCACTTCATATTTCTCCTGTAAGCCGCGCAAAATGGCAATAGTGGCTTCTACCGTGGGTTCATCGACCAGCACTTTCTGAAAACGTCGCTCCAGTGCTGCGTCCTTCTCGACATATTTACGATATTCGTTCAGCGTGGTTGCACCCACGCAATGCAATTCCCCGCGTGCAAGAGCGGGTTTAAGCATGTTCCCTGCGTCCATGGCGCCTTCCGCCTTGCCTGCGCCCACCATAGTATGAAGCTCGTCAATAAAAACAATAGAACTGCCTTCATTTAGCGCGAGCTCTTTCAAAACGGATTTCAGGCGCTCTTCAAATTCGCCGCGATACTTGGCCCCCGCCAGTAATGCAGCCATATCTAGCGAAAGCACTCGCTTGTCTTTCAGGGTTTCCGGCACCTCACCATTGATAATGCGCTGCGCCAGACCTTCAACGATCGCAGTTTTACCCACACCCGGTTCCCCGATCAGAACCGGATTGTTCTTGGTGCGACGCTGCAATACCTGTATGGTACGGCGAATTTCGTCGTCGCGTCCGATTACGGGGTCGAGCTTGCCCATACGCGCACGCTCTGTCAGATCAAGCGTATATTTCTTCAGGGCCTCGCGGCTGCCCTCAGCTTCAGGGCTGCCAACGCCTTCTCCTCCCCGCACCGTGCTGATGGCCTGCTCCAATGCTGTGCGGTTGGCGCCATGCTGCTTCAGCAGCTTGCCAGTTTCACCTTTGTCCTGGAATGCTGCCAATAAGAACATTTCCGATGCAATAAATTGGTCACCGCGCTTTTGTGCTTCCTTGTCCGCAAGATTGAGTAAGTTGCCAAGATCACGCGAGGCGTTGATTTCTCCGCCGGTACCTTCCACCTTGGGTAAGCGTTCTATGTTTTTCTTCAGTGCATCGCGCAGCGGCGGAACATTCACACCCGACCGTTGCAATAGAGAAATAGTACCTCCGTCTTCCTGCTGCAACAGCGCAAGCAGCAAATGCTGAGGTTCAATATAAGGATTATCCTGGCCGACGGCGATGCTCTGCGCATCGGCGAGCGCCTGCTGGAATTTGGTGGTTAACTTGTCGAAACGCATGGGATTTCCTCAATGGACTATGAATGATTCCTATATGTGGGAGCAGACTGAAATTTCAAGATGAAGCAGAGGTAGCGCAATAAGCGAAGCCCATTGCATCGCAAGAAGGGAAGGCTACCCCTCGCATGAAGTGAGATCGTTCACATGACTCACGTTGCGCTGTAGCTTCTTCTGCGGGAAATCCAAACGCGCCTGGGACATGCTGGGTCTTCGGGGGCGTAATTCGGTTAGAATATGTCTTATCCAGCACGAATAATCCAGCGAGCAAACAAGTCAGATGGCACGCCGGCCGAAGCCGGTATCCGGTGACTTGCGCGACGCGCCGCTGATTTGGACTGTATTTCGGTGGCGAACCGGAATGACAAAATCTATGAGATCGTTTCGCCGATAAATAGGCTGTTACCCAGGTTATTTCATGAGTTTAGCGGCAGGAATCGAAAAAAACGTCAGTCAAGCGCTGGCCGAGGATATCGGCACGGGCGACCTTACCGCAACTCTAATCCCTGCCGAAGAAAACGCGACCGCCACCGTTATCAGCCGCGAGAACGCGGTTTTATGTGGTGCTCAATGGCTTGAGACCTGCTTTTGGCAATTGTCGCCGCAAATCCAGGTGCGGTGGTTCGCGCAAGATGGCGAAGCGATCAGGGCCGGACAAAATCTCTGTGAAATTACCGGTAACGCCCGCGCGCTTCTTACGGGCGAACGAACGGCATTGAATTTTCTACAGTTGCTATCCGCGGTTGCCACGCAAACCAGGCACTACGTAAATGCGATAGCGGGAACCAGTGCTGTGATTGTGGACACTCGCAAGACGCTGCCAGGGCTGAGGCTGGCACAAAAATACGCAGTCAGATGCGGCGGCGGCATAAACCATCGTTTGGGCTTATACGACGGTATGCTAATCAAGGAAAATCACCTCATCGCAGCCGGCGGCATCGCACAGGCCTTGCGCGCAGCGGAAAAGGTTACAACGCCGGGTACATTCACTCAGATTGAAGTGGAAACCCTGGACGGTTTGCGGGGCGTATTGAACGCCGGAGCAAAGCTGATTCTCCTGGATAACTTCTGTGCCGATGAACTGCGTGAAGCAGTCGCATTGAACACGCAGTTGACCGACAGGGAAGCGGTGCTGGAGGCATCGGGAGGAATCACCCTTGAGAACGTCCGCACGGTAGCGGAAACCGGTGTGGATCGAATTTCCGTGGGCAGCCTTACCAAGGACATCAAGGCAGTGGATTTATCGATGCGCTTTTCCTCCTTGCACATTTAATTTTGGACTTGCTCTGCAAGAAACGCGCTATGCATGCCTACTATTACTACACGAATCGCGCCGGGGTCATTCATAGTTTATAATTCGACATCTCCCGATTTTAATCCAGTAATCTCACCTCAACGGCGTGAGCAGTTTCCGGATTCAGTAGACTTATTACGGCCCCAACCGTCCGCATATATCTTAAAGGAGACCGGATGCACCTGAAAATGCCATTCGCAGCTATTGGAACAGCCATGCTCTTGCTGTTCCACCATCTTTCTGCATGACCTGGTCCACTTATCTTCCCCTCTGGCCGCTTTCAGTCAGCCCGGCACTTTGGCTTGCGTTAACACTGGTCGTCGCCGTGCTGGTGGGCGAAGCACTGGTGCGCTATCTGAAATTGCCGCGCATTGTCGGCTATATAGGGATTGGGCTATTGCTGGGTCCCGGCGGATTCAACCTGGTCCCTCAATTTCCTGCCACGGAGTGGCGGCTGGTAGTTGATCTGGCGCTCGGTATTCTGTTGTTCGAACTGGGGAGCAAGGTAAATCTGCGCTGGCTCAAAGCCAATCCCTGGATCGCCGGTACCAGTTTGCTGGAGGCTATCGCAACTTTCTTCGTCGTATATGGATTGCTGTTATGGTTTGATATTGCAGGCGTCACCGCTGCGGTTGTCGCCACCATTGCAATTGCCACCTCGCCCGCCATTGTGGTGCGCATCGTAACGGAATCACGCGCTCAAGGTCAAGTCACCGACCGGCTTCTACTCATGACTGCGCTCAACTGTATCTATGCCGTAATATTTCACAAGCTGGCAGTCGCTCTCATGCACGGCGAGACAGGGGCCGGCTTCGTTCACACTGTGTTGCCGCCGCTCTATCTAATCGGTGGTTCTGCGCTGCTCGCCTGGCTTTTCGGAATTACCTTCGAGCGAATCCATCATCATTTGGGGCAACATGAGGAAACGTTTTCTTTCGTCTTATTTGGGATGATCGCATTCGCGACTATCATGGCTTCAACGCTCAAACTTAGCCCGATCCTCGTGCTGCTGGCGGCTGGCCTGATAACGCGATATCGTCGGCGGCATTCTCGGACTTTCCCGCCACACTTTGGATCTGCCGGCGCCGTCCTGGTAGTGCTGATGTTTATTGCCAACGGCTTGGCAGCTGATCTCGGCGGATTACGTGAAAGCCTGCTGTTGGTTTTATTGCTCATCACAGTACGTGCTATCGCTAAGTTGTCGTCAGTGCTGGCACTGGCACATTATAGCGGTATCGGCCTGCGCCAGGCCATGGCTCTGGGAATCGCTCTGGTACCCATGTCTAGTGTTGCGCTGCTGTTGACATTGGACACTGGAGCGACTTTTCCAGCCTTTGCATCAGGGGTGGGGCTGGCGCTAATGAGCTGTATCGTGATACTTGAGCTTGCCGGGCCTATAGTGGTGCAGATGGCCCTGCGGGCAGCCGGAGAAACACCGGAGAAAGAAGCATGAGTCTCACCCCCTTTGCATCATCTCGCCCATTAAGCATCGGAGTGGAGCTTGAATTGCAGCTACTCGGTTGTAATGATTACAACCTGGTCTCCTCGGCACCCGATATGCTGCGCCGGATTGCGAAACACCCGCATCCCGGGGATGTAAAACCTGAAATGACTCGCAGCATGATTGAAATTAATACTTCGGTGCAACAGGAATATGGCGGACTGGTCGAGGAGTTACGTTCATTGCGTAACGTTGTGTCCGATGCAGGGCGTTTTCTCAATGTGGCGGTGGCTGGGGGCGGCACCCATCCGTTCCAGCACTGGAGCGAACAGAAGATTTTTGACGCGCCTCGCTTCCACCATCTGTCGGAACTATACGGCTATCTGGCTAAACAATTCACCATATTCGGTCAGCATGTCCACATCGGTTGTCCCGGACCGGATGAGGCGCTCCATTTGATGCATATGCTATCGCGCTACGTCCCTCACTTTATCGCTCTATCGGCCAGCTCTCCATTCGTGCAGGGCCATGATACGGGATTCGCTTCGGCGCGCCTTAATTCGGTGTTTTCCTTTCCGTTGAGCGGGCGGGCGCCCTTCGTATTAAGCTGGGATGATTTCGAACTATTCTTCGATAAGATGACCACTACCGGCGTGGTCGAATCAATGAAAGATTTTTATTGGGATATTCGTCCGAAACCAGAGTTTGGCAGCATCGAAGTAAGGGTATGCGATACTCCCCTCACTGTTGATATCGCAGCCGCCATTGCATGCTATATTCAGGCGATGTCCCGTTACATCATGGTGGAACAGCGCGTTGCCCCGGAAGAGGACGATTATCTGGTTTATACATTCAATCGTTTCCAGGCCTGCCGTTTTGGACTTGAAGGGGTTTTTATCGACCCTTGCACTCACGAGCAGCGCAGCATTCGCGAGGATATAACCAGTATGTTGACACGCATTGCCGACCACGCCACGGAATTACGGGCGGGGGAGGCAATGGAATGTGTTCGCGAAATACTTGCCTCGGGCAACGGCACAAGCTGGTTGCGCCAAACTTACGCGCGCGAACACAATCTCGGCGATGTCATGCAGTTGCAGGCCGAGTTGTGGATGGGCAACTGAGGAGCCGTACTCGCCCAAATGACACGCCCGTTACGTATTGGCTTGTCGCCGCGTATTCTGCATCACCCGCCGGCGGAATTAGGTTTTCGCAATAAAACTCTGCAATATCTTGAACAGACCGTCGCCCACTGGATTATGCGCCGTGGCGTCCTGGTCTTCATGTTGCCGGCCATAGAATCTGGTGGCGTCGAACGTTCCAGTGTGCGCATAAGCGACTATGTTACGGAAATAGATGGTCTGGTGCTGCAAGGTGGCGCGGATGTCAGCCCCATTTCTTACGGCGAAACACCATCGCGGCCTGAATGGTTAGGCGACCGGGTGCGCGATCTTTACGAAATGGAGTTATTTTGGGAATGTGTCGTACAGGGTAAACCGGTACTGGGTATCTGTCGCGGGCTACAACTTATCAATGTGGCATTGGGCGGAAGCCTTTATCAGGATATTGCCACCGAGTATCCGCATGCCATGTTGCATGTAGACTCGGTACTGTACGACCAACACCGCCATACCATTCATATTGAGGAGAGCTCCAGGCTGGCGGAATTATACGGAGCCAATGACAAGCATCTCGTTAACAGCATTCATCATCAGGCGATCAAACGACTGGGGCGGGACTCGGTGGTCGAGGCGGTGTCCGACAGCGACGGCGTTATCGAGGCAATACGCATGCGCGGAAAATGCTATGTAACCGCATTTCAGTGGCATCCCGAGTTTCATGCCGGCGCCAGCGAGTTGCTCGATTCAGGCCCCATACTGGACGACTTCCTTGCTGCCGCTGAAAAA